>CAZATV010000015.1:0-11569 GCA_964488145.1 uncultured Polaromonas sp. | reverse complement strand
AGCCGTGACCGATCGCGGCTTCATCGAAGTGGACATTCAGATGCGCACCAACGTGCCGCACATCTTCGCCATTGGCGATATCGTCGGACAGCCCATGCTGGCGCACAAGGCGGTGCATGAGGCCCATGTGGCCGCCGAAGTTATCGCCGGCGAGCTGCAGGGCAATCAGGAACTGGCCCGCAGCGCCTTCAACGCCCGCGTCATCCCGAGCGTGGCCTACACCGATCCCGAGGTGGCCTGGGTCGGCCTGACCGAGGACCAGGCCAAGGCGCAGGGCATCAAAGTCAAGAAGGGCTTGTTTCCCTGGGCTGCTTCGGGCCGCGCCATTGCCAACGGCCGAGATGAGGGCTTTACCAAGCTCCTGTTTGATGATTCTCCCCAAGCGCATGGCCATGGAAAGATTTTGGGGGGTGGCATGGTGGGCACCCATGCCGGCGACATGATCGGCGAGATCGCTCTGGCCATCGAAATGGGTGCCGACGCGGTGGATATCGGCAAGACCGTCCATCCGCATCCCACGCTTGGTGAGAGCATCGGCATGGCCGCTGAGGCGGCGCACGGCAGCTGTACCGATCTGCCGCCGGCCAAAAGGTAGGCCAGTTCTTCCGGCTCGGTGCACAGATCGGACATCAGGGTGGATCGAGACCCATGTCCTCAGGACTGGCTGGCCGATGCCTGCAGCGCACCGGCCACCTCTGCGGCCAAAAAATCAAAAACCCTGCGAATGCGGGCGCTGGTTCGCAGCTCCCGGTGCACGGTGATCCACATCGGGTAATCGGGAAGCTGCAGTTTCGGTAGTATGGATCGGACCGAAGGATCGCTGCGAATCAGATAAGTGCTGGCAAAGCCTATCCCCAATCCGGCCTGAACTGCAGACCACTGGGCATGCAGGTCATCGGTGCGCAAACCGTAGTGGAGGCCGGTGGCGGGTAAGCCCAGGGCCTCAAAGCCCGCCTCCACATCCCGGTTTCGATCGCCGGTGATGAGATCATGATCCAGCAGGTCTTGCGGTTTGCGCGGCAGGCCGCGGCTGGCGAGATAGCTCAGGCTGGCGCAGGCCTGCAGCTTGACCCGTCCAATACGTCGTGCCACCAGGCTGCTTTGGTGCGGCTGCACCATGCGAAGCGCGATGTCAGCCTCCCGCCGCAGCAGATTGCTCACCGCATTGCTTACCACCAGTTCCACCACCACTTCGGGCAGGGCCTGACGCATGCGGGCGAGTATGGGGGGCAAGAGAAAGCAGGCGACCGGCTGACTGGCCGACAGGCGCACCCGCCCCTGTACGGTTTGATGGGTGCCCGAGGCCAGACGCGAGAAGCTGCTGGCTGCGGCCTCCATGCTGCGCGCAGCTTCTGCCAAAACCAGGGCTTGCGCCGTCGGTTGCAGCCCGCGCCCGGTGCGCTCGAAGAGTACCAGCTTAAGTTGAGACTCCAGCTCGGTGATATGTCGTCCCAAGGTGGGTTGACTCGTGCCGGTTGCTCTGGCTGCCCCCAACAAGCTGCGGTGTTCGAGCGCAGCCAGGAAGGACTGGATGAGGCTCCAGTTGAAGTCTGTGCTATGCATATTTGAATATCTTGTATTGATTAATATGCAATTGTGGAGTTTCCTGCGGGCTTTCACAATGCCGTCGCATCCGACCTCTTCGTTCAAGGAACTCTTTATGAATCGACGTCAAGTCTTGCGCCTAGCAGGCGGTGGCTTTATCGCTGCGGCCACATTGCCCTCGATCAGCGGATGCAGCTCGGCCCTTCCGCCCGAGGCGCTTGTGGCGTGGCAGCCCCCCCCAGAGAGCGTGGACCTTCGCCGCTGGGTGCTCTCGCATGCCCTGCTGGCGCCCAACGCCCACAACTTGCAATCGTGGTTGGCCGATCTATCCACGCCGGAGTCCATCGTGCTGCGCATGGATCTGGATCGGCTGTTACCGCAAACCGATCCTTTTTCGCGCCAACTGGTCATCAGCCAGGGTACCTTCATTGAGCTGCTTGATCTGGCCGCACGGCAGCGCGGCTACCGGGCGGATATCCGTCCTTTCCCCGAGGGTGCTTACAGCCCGGAAAAGCCAGACGCGCGGCCGGTGGCTCACATCCGTCTACTGCGAGATGCCGCGGTTCGGCCCGATCCGTTGTTTGCCCAGGTGTTTCGACGCCACACCCACCGTGGCGCCTACCAGCCCCGCGTCCCGGAGGCTGCAGCGCTCAAAGCCATGCAGGACAGCACAGCTGGCCTAGCGGCGCACATGGGCTGGGTCAGCCGCGATGAGGAGGCGGCGATTACGCGACACCGCCAGATTGCCTCAGATGCTTGGCGCGCTGAACTGATCACGCCCCGAACGCTGCTGGAGTCCTACAAGCTCCTGCGTATCGGCCCTCAGGAAATCGCGCAGCACCGCGATGGGATTGCGATCAACAGTCCCGTGGTACGTCTGATCACGGCTCTGGGCTTGTTCGACCGCAGTCAGGCATCGGCGGCCGACAGCTCTGAAATCAAGGATCAGATCAAGCAGTTCAACGAGAAGATCGCCACCACGCCGGCCTTCTGCTGGATCAGTACGGCCGGCAACGACCGGCTGAGCCAGCTGAACGCGGGTCGCGCTTACGTGCGCCTGCAATTGGCCGCCGCCTCGCAGGGCTTGTCTTTGCATCCCCTGTCGCAGGCCTTGCAAGAGTACCCCGAGCAGGCGCCTTATCACCGGGCCATCCACCATCTGCTGGGGGCCGACCGCGCCGGTCACACCGTCCAGATGTGGACTCGACTCGGTTACTCGGTGGAGGCGTCGTCCCCGTCGCCCAGACGCGGGTTGCAGTCACTGGTGCAGACTGCCTAGGCACCTCCCCCGAAATGACGGGCTGACTACAGCGCTCGCGGGTAGGCCACGCGATTATTTGGCCCGCCAAGCATCATTGGCCGAGACCGTCGGGTCTGTAGCCGCTCGGGCATGGCCCGGCTTGGCCCAAAACTTGGGCGGCGTATCGCGCCCAAGGCCGAGTTTGTGGCTGTTTCACAACTTATAAGTATTTCCCACATCGGCGCCCGGCGCCGGCTAGCTTGTCCCTCCCGCAGGCTTGTCAGGACCCCGACGGTCTAGCTCCGTCAGCACTTTTTTGAATACCAAGGGCATCAATTTTCAGACTTTGGGGCGATCGGAACCCCTTCCGGTATCGCAGTAGGACGTCCGTGCGTGCGGCCGCGCCTTGCTGATTCGGGTTTGGGACAGCCACCTGCGCGGCTTTTCCTCTGGCCCTCTGGCGGCTACATTGACCTGTATTTCATGATCGACCGCCAGCCTCGTGAGGCTGCGGCCGAAGAGAGAAAGGCTGAATATGTCCGATCATGAGAGCGTTTCGCCGGTGCCGGGCTCCTCGGGCCGACCCACCACCAGCGACATGGCATTTTTGGGGTTCCTGGTCTGCGTCCTTGTGATGGTGGCGTTGATGGGGACCTTTACCTTCCGAGAGGGGCTCAAGACTGAAGTCGGTAAGACGCAGGCCGAGGCCTTGGTGAAGTGGCTATCGGATGCCAAGGACCGACGAGCCCAGGTGGGCTTTGAACCGTCGGCCTGCTCGGCGGCCAGTGCCGATCCCGGCAAACCCCCGACCTGGGCCGATTGCGTCAAGGTCCTGTTCGGCCCGGGCGGGCCGATGGGAGGTCTGCAAAACGCCTTTTCGGGTCAGCCTATCGCTTTCTTATCTCGTTGCGAGCCGTCCAACCCGCGATCGCCCGGACAACTGGTACTCGAAAGAGTCTCGGCCACCCCGCCCGGATCGGCGGTGTCCTCGGTCACTTTGGGCCTGGCTCCCGAGGACCCGCTTGATAAGGTGCTCACCATTAAGGTGACGGTATGCGACAAGGGCGGTTACCCGATCAAGGTCGCAGAGGTTGAATTCTGAGGAGCATGGCATGAGCACAAACCGGCCATCCGACTCTCCGGCTGAAGGCCAGGAGACGCCCCTGCGTTCCTATCGACATCTTTCAGACCCCGAAGTACCCGCCGTTCTGGGCCAGCGCGCGCAGAGAGAGCGAGAAGCGCTCTCGGGTGTCGGCAGTATTCGCCGGCAGATCTACAACTGGCTTTTCGACCCCTCCCTGCCGGGGAACTATCAAAAGCAGTTTGATCGGGCCATTGTCTGGTTGATTATTCTCAACTTGGCGGCCCTGCTGATTGAGTTGGTCCCCCAGATTCATGAGCCTTACCGGATCTGGTTTGACCGCTTTGATGTATTTTCAGTGATGGTATTCACCTTGGAATACCTGCTGCGGCTCTATACCGCGCCCGAGGACCCGCAGTTCCGATCGGCCAAACGGCCGCGTCTGGCCTTCGTTCGCAACCCCTTTGCCATTGTCGATCTGCTGGCCATTCTGCCTTTCTACTTGCAGGCCATCTTGCCCCTGGATTTGCGCATTTTGCGGGTGCTCAGGCTCTTGCGACTGCTCAAATTGTTTCGGCTCTTGGTGCCGGCCTGGCATGAGTTTCGGGAACTCAACAGGGGACGAACCTTCAGGCAGCATGTGCACGCCCTGATCTACCCCAGCAGCCACGGCGGCAAGCTGCATGTGTACTTTGACACCTTCATCGCCTTCTGGGTTGTGATCTCAGTGTGTTCGGTGGTTTTGGAGTCTGTGCACGCCGTCTCCTACCTGCTTCACATTGAATTGATCGTTCTGGACATCATTGCGGTAGCCATCTTCACCGTCGAATATTGGCTGCGCATTTACTCATGCGTGGAGGATCCCAAGTTTTCATCGCCGGTACTGGGCCGCATTCGGCACGCCAAGACCGCGTCGATGATGATTGACCTGCTGGCCATATTGCCGTTTTATCTAGAGGCATTGCTTCACCACCTGATTGACCTGCGTTTCTTGCGAGTGTTCAGGCTGCTGCGTCTGCTCAAGCTGACCCGTTACACCGGCGCCACCGCCACCCTGGCCAAAGTGATTGTTCGCGAGTGGCCGGTGATGGCGGCCGCTGCCTTCATCATGCTGCTCTTGGTGGTTCTGACCGCTAGCCTGGGCTATCTCTTCGAGCATGAAGCGCAACCTGAAAAATTCGAGAACATCCCCCAATCAATTTACTGGGCAGTGATCACCCTGGCTTCAGTGGGGTATGGGGATATCTCGCCGGTCACTCCCGCAGGCCGAGCCGTGACGATCGTACTGGCCTTGATTGGCATCGGCATTTTCGCGATTCCGGCCGCCCTGTTGTCGTCGGCCTTCTCCGATCAGTTGCACAAGGAGCGCGATGCCCTCAAGCAGGAACTGTTCAAGATGTTGGCCGACGGTCAGATTTCTGAGCAGGAGGCGGAAGTCATCAACCGCGAAGCCAAGAGGCTACATTTGTCGGCTGAGGATGTAGAGGTACTGATTGAAAACGCCCGGCGCGAACGACAGCTGGCGGACGATGTTTCCCATCTGCCTTTGCACACCATCGCGGCGCGCCCGGACTATGCCGTCGAGCGCTACAAGACGCTTTACTCGGAAATCCGGCAATTAGGTTTGTTGACCGACCCACAAAAGTTCGAGGCTAGTGTCCGCAGTTCCGATCGGCTTACCGCCTCGGAGTGGCGGGTTTGGCAGCAGATCACCGATCCGGCGGTCAGCCCAGATGGTGACCTAAAGCGCTGAGGGCCGGGACAACCGAAAAAATTGAGGGCCTGCGCAAAAGCATCAAGGCGCCCGGCTATGGCCAGACGGCCCTCGGCAATAGGCTTGGTCCACTTTCCGAGCTGGAGTTTGCGGAGACCGATCCTCGAAAATCAAGAACTTGGCACAGCGTTCCTGTAGCCGCGTACCCGCCGGATGATTCTTTCGCAGATGACTATTCCGAGGCTGTCTGAGCGCCGAACGGCGTGGAACGAAACCAGGTCCGAAAATGATCTGCGTGCCGCTCGTAGCCTGGGAAGTTCAAGGCGGTAAAGCCCTCGAGAGTGCGGCTGGCCTGTCGATTGAACCAATTGATCAGGTGCAGTGCCCGACCGGTGGAGTCGATGATGGGCAATCTGTCCTTGTCGAAAGTTGCTGGAGTCATGCGCGCCGCTTTGAAGCGACCGCCTTCGTCGAAGAGCAGCTCGGCAAAAACCGTGACGTTGGCCAGACTGCGTACGCTCAGGCCACCAGAGCTGACAAAGTTGCCGATAGAGTGCAGCACCGGAACTCCATCGATACATTCGGCCGCTCGCACCAGGTGTGGGCCGTGGCCGATCAAGGCGCCGGCCCCCGCCTTGACCATGGCGGCGGCAAAGCGTCGCGCATTCCCGCGAGGCTCGCTCAAAAAAACGGCATCGTCATTGGTCAGCAGCGCATGTGAGTCTCCCTCACCGCCCAGCTGGTAGAACAGCACCACCAAATCGCTGCGACTGCGCAACTCGGTGACCAGACGGGCCGTGGCTTCAATCTCCAGCACATTGTTGTACGCAGGGTAGTGCGCCAGAGCGATAACACCCACCCGCAGTCCCTTGATCTGCCGAATGACGAAACTACCTTTCAGACCGGTGTGTTCCAGGCCCGCCGCCTGGAGGTGACGCTGAGTATCGGCAAAGCCGATGGGACCGTAGTCGTTGCTGTGGTTGTTGGCTATGGAGAGGATGTGAAAGTTAGCTTTCTTCAGCACTTCTGCGGTATCCACCGGGAAGCGAAACGCATACGACCGACCGGGGATGTAAGGCTTGCGCGGCGTTGGGTGTGTGGTAATGGCCCCTTCAAGATTACCCAGAGCCAGGTCGGCCAGTTCGAGTTGGGGTTGGAATTCCCGAAAGGCCAGTCGATTGACTTGCGAGTTCTCGGAGAAAACCAGATCGCCCACTGCGGCAATCCGCAAATCAGTCTTGGCCGATTCGACGGCGGTAGCGCTGCAGTTCACGAAAGCAGGCAAGTGGGTGGCAAGGGGCGACTGGGCCGACGCTCCACCGACGTTAAAGGCGGCGATCAATCCAATGGCGATCAGCAGCGGGGCTGACTTGCAGGTTCGAGAAATCATGGGCAGGGAGTGTTCGGATGACTGTTCACAGGTAGGGGCAGAGGAAGCGGCCGGACTTTTCCAGTCTTTTGCTGCGCTTGATTGTGAGCCGAGCCCGGACCGCTTGCAATGACCCCCCGGCTGGTCGGGTTCCCACGCCAGGCATTATTCAGGCCGCTTCTGGATTGAGGTCGCATAAGATGAAAGCATTCGCCCGATCCGCTATTACTGGTTCCGCAGTCAGATCGCCGAGTTCTTGCAGATGCTGGGGCAGGGGAGGCTGGAGCCCTGTGGGCAGGATCTCTTGGGAGTGCCGTTCCGAGGTTTCACAGGACCCGTGTGAGATCCGGGCGCCATGCGTTTGCATGGGGCAGCTGAATCGGTCGAGATTGCCGCCCACAGTTCGCAGCGAATCGCCAACCCTTCGCCGCGTTTTAGGCAGAAAATCATCGATCGGGAAGCCGGGTGGAAGATCTCGGACTCGAGCTTGTGGAGCGATTCGATCGCCCGACAGAGCTCATTTTCTGGAGCGAGTGAAAAATCGGGATTTCCGGCCGCCACCAAGGGATTAAAAGGTCCTAACATTGGGTTATGTTGAACCGGGGGCTGCCATGGACACCGCGCTGATCGTCGTTATTTTGCTGCTTACTTTTCTGCTGGTGCTGGTCATCCTGCTGTATTTCTACACCCAGCAGGGTTTCCGGGATCTGGTTTCACGGATCGGGCAGGATTCGGCGGCGGCGCAAGCGCAGGCCGGGGCCGGTAAAGGCGCCCGCAACCCCGACTCTCTGCGTCGGGAGCGCAGTGTGGCCCACGACAAGCTGGTGCTGCTGGAGGCTGAACTCAGTGTCAATCCGCGCGAGGCCCTAACACCCGAGGAAATCGAAACCTTTGAGAGCTCGCGTAAGACCATCAAGGCCTGTAACGATGGCCTCAAGACCCTGGGAAATTGGCTTGGCCTGCCTTTTGATTTGGAGTGGGCGGAGATTCAGATGCGTCAACCCAAACTCAATGATCTCTATCGCCGTTTCGTGGAGCAGACCCTTGAGAAGGCCGAACAGGGGGCTGCCGCAGCGCCGGAACCTCAGCCCCAGTCCTTGTCCCGTTGGTGATTGGCCGGCGATCCCCTCAGGGGCATCGACCCCTCAACGCCTGGTGACCGCTGGTGCTGGGTCCACACTGGCGATCACCCGTCTGGCACCATCAAAGCGGTCGTTCCAGTAGCTGGCCGCCATCCTTTCCAAGCGCACGCGCTCGCCGGTGCGGGGTGCGTGAACGAAGCGTCCCTCACCCACATAAATGCCGACATGGCTAAAAGCCTGCCGCATGGTGTTGAAAAAAACCAGATCGCCTGGCGCCAGGTCTTTAATATCTATGGTCTGGGTGACCGCAGCCTGGCGGTCGGATGTGCGAGGCAGGTTGACGCCCAAAATCTGCTGGTAAACCGCCCGCACAAAGCCGCTGCAGTCCAGTCCGGTTTCGGCCTCTTGGCCTCCCCATCGGTAGGGTACGCCCATGAACCCCATCGCATGCACAGCGACCTCTGAGGCTTTGGGGAGCGCTGGCGGGGGCAGGGTCAAAGGGGAGGGTAGCAGGCCTTTTTGGCCAAGGAACTCCCCCAGCGCATCAGCCTGGGCCGACGTATTGAGGGTTGCCAGGGCGAACAGGCAGACGGAAGCGAGCTTTCGCATGGCGTCGAGCTTAGACCAGCCATATTTTTCGGTCAAGAAAGCCGTTTGTAGACGTGGGCGAATGTCCTGGATTGAGGGTGTTTTTCTGTCCCCGTGCAGACTCGCCGTCCGCTGTAGTCTGGTTTATTCCAACTCTCCAATCTTTCAAGGCCCGCTGACTAGAATCCCCGACTCGCCGTCTTCCCAGGAGTCCTGTGTCAGATCGAATCAATCTCATGGTCCAGCAGCTACTGCCCAAGCATCTTTTGACGCAAGGGGCCGGCCGACTGGCCCGCTGGTCTGCCGGCGGGATCACGCGGTGGGCGATTGAGCGCTTCGTGGCTCGTTACGACGTGGATATGAGCGAGGCGGCCCAGCCGGATATAGCCAGCTACCCGACCTTCAATGAGTTTTTCACCCGCCCCCTCAAGCCGGGCGCGCGTCCACTTGCGCAGGCCGATCTGGTCTGTCCGGTCGACGGCAGCATCAGCCAGTTCGGGTCCATAGAGGGCGACCAGATTTTTCAGGCCAAAGGGCATCGCTACTCGACCCGGGCCCTGGTGGGTGGAGATGCCACCCTGGCGCAGGCATTTGAGGGCGGGCATTTCGCCACGCTGTATCTCAGCCCGCGCGATTACCACCGCATTCACATGCCCTGTGCAGCAGTTCTCCAGCGCATGATTCATGTGCCAGGGCAGTTGTATTCGGTCAATCCGGCCACCGCCCGCGCGGTACCGGGGCTGTTTGCCCGCAATGAGCGGTTGGTGTGCGTCTTTGAGACCGCAGGCCGGCCCTGGGTGCTGGTGCTG
This sequence comes from uncultured Polaromonas sp., assembly GCA_964488145.1. Taxonomy (GTDB): domain Bacteria; phylum Pseudomonadota; class Gammaproteobacteria; order Burkholderiales; family Burkholderiaceae_C; genus Polaromonas. Next base: position 2,141 of record CAZATV010000015.1, on the reverse strand, counting down.
GTGGGCGCCACGATTGTGGGCAGCATGGCTACCGTCTGGCACGGTGTGATCGAGCGATCGGGCCCCGAGCCCCGTCTGTGGAATTACCCGGATCGGCAGATCAGCCTGGAGCAAGGTCAGGAGATGGGTCGCTTCCTGCTGGGGTCCACCGTGGTCATGCTGTTTCCCTCCAGCCCGCTGCGCTTTAACCCGTCGTGGCAGCCCGGCGCGGCGATCCGTATGGGGCAGTTGATGGCCGATCGGCGGCCTGACTGACCCGAGACGAACATGAGCGCCTACCGCGTCCGCTTGCAGGTTTTCGACGAGGCCGGCGATGCACAGCGGCGGCAGGCAGAGCAACGATTCTGTAAGGCGCTGGAGGCCGCTTTGGGACAGGCCAGCCTGGTGGTGCCGGTGTATCGCCAGGTCCTGCGCCTGTATGCGACCTACGGAGAGTCGCCCGATCTGGCGAGTTTGAGCGAACCCGAGCGGGACTTGTTGCAGGCCTGGCAGCAGGCCGAGGCGGCGGCCTTGAGCGCTGCCCTCGGCCCGCACCGCTACATGGGCGATGCGCAGTTTGAAATCCTGATTGCCGATTAGTCGACGCCCCTCGTCCGGTCGGCCTCGGGGTCTGACCCTGTGGGTCTAGCTGGGCAACACCTCGAGCAGCCGGTCTAACCCGCCCTGGTTGATGGCCACGGTAGCTTGCGCCCGCACCGCCGGCTTGGCTTGATAGGCCACCGACAGTCCAGCCGCTGACATCATGGGCAGATCATTGGCCCCATCGCCGACGGCAATCGCTTGATGGGGCCCCAGACCGAGCTGAGCGCAGGTTTGCAGCAGCATGCGCTTTTTTTCGGCGCCGTCGCAGATGTCGCCCCAGGCTTGGTCCACCATACGGCCGGTCAGGACGCCCTCGCGGACCTCCAGCACGTTGGAGCGGGTGAAATCGATCCCCAGCCGGTCGCGAATGCGATCCGTGAAGAAGGTAAAGCCACCGGAGACCAGCAGCACCTTGAGTCCGGCGGCTTTACAGGCCTGGACCAGTTCGCTGGCGCCCGGATTGAGTCGCAGTCTTTCGTCGTAGACACGCTGCATATCGCTCAGACGCACGCCGCGCAGCAGCGCCACCCGCTGGCGCAGGCTCTCCTTGTAATCGGCGATCTCGCCGCGCATGGCGGCCTCGGTGATGGCCGCCACCTCGGCTTTGCGGCCTACCGCATCGGCGATCTCGTCCACGCACTCGATATTGATCAGGGTGGAGTCCATGTCGAAGGCAATCAAGCCGAAGTCGCGCAGGGGTCGTAAGGCGGCCGGGCTGCGTACGACCAGGGCATCTTCCGAACTCGGATCAGGTAAGGAGGAATTCATGAAGGGTGACCCTTGACATCAGTTATGGGCAGTCACAGAAGCTTCGGCGGACGCGTTGCGGGGGGCACCCAGGTTGCGCAGTACATCGCGCACCATCTGCGCACGCATCGCCGCCTCGGGCAAGGCTCGCTCGATGCGCAGACGGTCATTGCCGGCCAGCTTGACATGCCTGTTCTTCTGTACCAGCGCGATGATCGCCGAGGGGTCGACCGGTGCATCCTTGCGAAAGCTGATGTGTATCACGGTGGGGGCGGCATCGACCTTGGTCACGCCATAGGGTCGAGCCAGTACGCGCAGGCGGTGCATATCGATCAAGGTTTGCGCGGCCGCAGGCAGCTTGCCGAAACGGTCGACGATTTCTTCGAGCAGGCCATCAATTTGTTCATGGCTGCGTGCGGTGGCCAGCTTTTTGTAGAACGACAGGCGCAGATGCACGTCACCGCAATAGTCCTGGGGCAAGAGCGCCGGTGCGTGAAGGTTGATTTCGGTGGTCACCGACAAGGGGCTCAGAAGGTCCGGCTCTCGACCCGATTTGAGGCTTCGCACCGCCTCGGCCAGCATCTCGTTGTAGAGTTGAAAGCCCACTTCCATCATATTGCCTGACTGGTTGTCGCCGAGCACCTCGCCAGCGCCTCTGATCTCCAGATCGTGCATCGCCAGGTAGAAGCCCGAGCCGAGTTCTTCCATCTGGCTGATCGCATCGAGTCTTTGTTGTGCCGCGCGGGAGAGACTTTCTAGGTCGGGCACCATGAGATAGGCATAAGCCTGGTGATGGCTGCGTCCCACCCGGC
>CAZATV010000014.1:0-50308 GCA_964488145.1 uncultured Polaromonas sp. | reverse complement strand
CATGGCTGCATAACCACTCTACTTCTACAAGCAGTGGAAAACGGGGGGATTACCGTCAGCCCGACCGCACCTGACTGTCGGCTTCCTGCTCCAGGTACACCCAGTCCACAATGTCGTCGCTCGGGGCGTACCCGGCCACCAATTGCTGCATCATCAACCGGATCACACCCACATCGTTGAGATTCAAAACCACCTCGAGGGCATTGAGCTTGACTTCGAACTCAGGCCAGGGCAAAAACTCTTCATGAGCCTTCATGATGCGCGGATGCACGGTGGGCTTGGGGTTGTCACCGATCAGCAACTCCTCGAACAGCTTTTCCCCGGGGCGAAGGCCAGTTACTTCAATTTCGATATCGCCATCAGGATTGGCGGCGTCTTTCACAGAAAGCCCGCAGAGTTCCACCATGCGCTGAGCCAGGTCGATGATCCTGACCGGCTCACCCATATCCAACACAAAGACATCACCGCCTTTGGCCATGGCACCTGCCTGAATCACCAACTGGGCTGCCTCGGGGATGGTCATGAAGTATCGCGTGACCTGTGCATGCGTGAGCGTAATCGGCCCACCTTCACGAATTTGCTGCCGAAATTTAGGTACGACCGAACCTGAAGAGCCCAGCACGTTGCCAAAGCGCACCATACTGAACCTCGTTTTTGTGCCAGTGGCAGCCAATGCCTGCAAAGCCATTTCCGCCAGGCGCTTGCTGGCGCCCATCACGTTGGTCGGTCGTACGGCTTTGTCGGTACTGATCAGCACGAAGTCAGACACGTCCGCATGCGCGGCGGCCTGCGCGGTGCGCAGTGTGCCGAGGACATTGTTTTTTATGCCTGCAGCAGGGTTATGCTCTACCAAAGGCACATGCTTGTAGGCCGCGGCGTGGTAGACGGTATCGGGGTGCCAAGTGGACATGATTTCATTCATGCGATCCACGTCTTGCACCGAAGCCAACAAGGGCACCAGGACTGTTTCACGGTCAGCGAGCCTTCCTTCCAACTCCTGATGAATGGCATACAAGGCAAATTCACTCTGCTCGATCAGCAGCAGTTTGGTTGGCGCTACATCCACGATCTGACGGCACAGTTCGCTTCCTATGGAACCGCCCGCACCGGTCACCAAAACCACCTTGCCCACGATACTCTTGGCCAACAAGATATGGTTGGGTGCAACCGGCTCACGGCCGAGCAAGTCGTCGATATCTGGTTCACGTAAGTCCGAAATACTGACCTTGCCCTGGGCCAGATCAGTCACGCTAGGCAGCGATCGGACCGCCACGCGGGCCACACGGATCTGACTCAGGATTTCGTTGCGTCTCTTACGGCTCAGACTGGGCATGGCCAGCAGCACATCACTGATATTGAGCGCAGTGGCCAGGTTGTCCAGATCGGCGGGGTTGTATATGGGCTGGCCGTTGAGCACGTGGCCGTGCAGGCGGTCGTCGTCGTCCAGGAAACCTGCCACCTGCATTTCATGGCTGTTAGCCATGGCGGCGGCCAGCTGGCGGCCGGTGGTTCCTGCGCCGTAGATCAGAACCTTGGGTCTGGCTGCGCGTTTCAAGATGCTCTGGTACTGGTCACCCAGCCAGACCCTGGCCAGCGCCCGGGATGCGCCCACGAACAAGAGCAACAGGATGGGCTGAATGATGCCCACTGTGCGCGGTACGCCGGTCACACCCATAGCTGTGAAGATAGAGGCGTAAAGCAAGCCATAAATGCCTATTGCGCGGGCCACCGCGAGTAAAGCAGGCCAGCCGCTGTAGCGGAAGATGGCGCGGTAGAGACCGGAGATGACGAAGATGGGCAGCGCGATACCCACAGAAGCAGCCACCGCCCACAAAGCAGAGTCGGAAAGAGCGACAAATTCGCCCAGACGCAAATAGAAAGCTACCCATACGGACAGGACGCAAAGGCCCAGATCGACCGACAAGGCCACGAAGCGCTTTGCGGCTCGCGGCAGGGCCAGGATGGGGACGGCCAGCTTAAAGAGGGGCGGTTTCATGGCGTGCAGCCCCTCGGTCCTGAGTCTTCGGGATGATCGAATTTATTTTCATGATGCTGGATGCATACGTCTATCAAGACTTGATTCGATCGCCGCTGCCCGACCCCGTCACTGTTTTAAGGATGAACGTGAAATAAGCCCGAAGACCCATCTCCTTCAGCATCAGCGCATCCGTTTCAGCAAGGAGTCTTGGTGTTGACATGTCGATCCCATTGATCTGTGCGAGGCCTGTAATGCCCGGGCGGACGTTAAAAACACCACGCGATTCACGTTCATCAATCAGTTCGGACTGATTGAACAAGCACGGCCTGGGGCCCACCAAACTCATCTCCCCCTTGAGTACGTTCCATAGTTGAGGCAGTTCATCCAGCTTAGAGCGGCGTAAAAAACGCCCCAGCTTTGTCACGGCTGATGCATCAGCCAAGTGGGTGGCAACCGAAGCTGTGTCTGGCCTCATGGTGCGGAACTTCACCAAGGTGAACGGCTTTTGATGACGGCCAACACGTTCCTGCCTGAACAGTGGTGATCCGGTATCCAACCAGCCCAACACCAACAACAGGACCCAAAGGGGCGCTCCCATGCCAAATCCCAAAAGGGACAAAAGCACATCAAATACGCGAGTCATGCAGCGCCATCATTTTTAGTTGCTCATCCATCGAGACCACAGGCACCCAACCTAGTAGCTCCCTCGTCTTGGAACTATCCACCACCAGCGAACCCAACAACCGGTCAGTTAATTCAGCCTTACCCAAAAAGCTGGCAACTCCCTTAATCCAGCTTACTGGCACCGGAATCAATCGCGGCTTCACACCATAAGCCAATGCCACCCGGCACAGTAAGTCGGTTGTCGATACGTCCTCACCATCAGAAACAAGAAACACTTGACTGGCAGCACAAGGTGATCTGCCGCAGTCCGCGCAGAGAACGGTGAAATCAACTAGGTTCTCCAAGGCTACCATCGAACGACGGTTGTGAACTGCGCCAAGGGGTATCGGAATACCCTTGCGCACCCACCGTACCATGGTCGCGAAGTTCCCCTTGACCCCCGGACCGTAGACTAGCGGTGTCCTGACCACCACAACTTCAAGTCCAGTTTCATCGGCAAGATTGAACAATTCGATCTCTGCCTCGTATTTAGATACTGCGTACGCATCTTTTGGAGCAGGCATTTGTTCAGCGCTGAAGGGGTGCCCCAATAACGTTGTCTCTCCGTTTACTTTTACAGAGCTAATAAATACGAAACGCCTAACCCCAGCAGAAGCTGCCTGACGTGCAAGCTTAATGGTCGATGCGACATTCGCTCGGCGATATTCTGCAAGCGGATCATCAGAGGAGTCACTCATTACATGGGCACGGCCTGCAGTATGAATGACGACATCAATACCACTTAGGAGTTCAGAAAAGTCATTATCCTCGATCAAGTCTACGGCTAACGAGTCGATAACAAGCGGTGCCCCAGTCACCAAATTTCGTGAGACTCCGCGTACGCAGATATCTTGACGCGCAACCAAACGACGCGCTATGGCACCTCCAATGAATCCTGTGACTCCAGTGATTAGTATGGAAGTTGCAGTAGTCATTTCTTGGCATCCAGCAAACTTGACATAATTTGGTTTACTGCATTTGTAGATGAAAACATTCTTTTCGCCAAGGCCAACCCATTTCGGGACATCGCCTCATATTCTGCTGGGTTGTTAATCAATCGCTGTATAAACTGGCATAGAGGCTCCGGAAGTGAGGAGTCGAAGGCCTGGCCAACGTGCTCATCGTTGATTAGCTTCATAAGGTCTGTGCCTTGGTTTACGCGTGCCAGCACGGGCAAACCAGCCAGTAGATACGTAAGGAACTTACCTGGAATATTGTGCGTTTTATGGCGCGGATCGAGCGCAAGCAGGCCAATAAAACACTGCGAGAGAAGACCTGGCATCTCGCGCGAATCCACTTCATCGAAGAAAAGGATGTTGGTTAGGCCACCGGCTCTAACTTTTTCCTTTAGGCGAGTAACCTCGGAGCCGCGACCGACGAATAGAAAGCCGACGTCTCTACGGTGTGCTAGGCATTCAGCAAGATCAACAAGCACGTCCATACCTTGAGCGATGCCCATATTCCCAATGTACACAGCAATCTTTCGCCCTGCCAAGGGGGTTGATGCCACGTCAATAGTCGCCCCAATGTCTAGCGCAGGGGTCTGCCAGTTATGCAGGACCTCCACCCGCTTTGCTGGACGCCGCCGCCAGGCGTCCACATACGTCAGGTTTGATTCAGTCTGCACGCCGATGACATCAGCTACCGAGTACTGGATTTGTGCGATTGCCTTAAAAAAGGCATAGGCGAACCCCTTGCGCATGAGCCCAAGGTCCAGAGTCCACTCTGGGAAGATATCGCGCAAAATTAGATAGGTGCGACAGCCACTGATAAGCTTGAGATACCAGACAAAGGGGCCAAAGAAAATAGTCGGTGAATACCATGCTACGACATCCCATCGCACACGTGCGAACGGCGTTTCGCGCAGCCGGAGAAGCATAAGAAAGGGTAGCGAGAACTCATTAAGCGTTCGCCGCACATAACCTATGTCTCGAGTTTTCGGGGCCCGGATACGAAGGAGAACTACGCCGTCCATAGTCTCCGCTGTCCACGTTTCGAGCAGCTCGATGGTCGGCACAATAACAACCGTCGAATGTCCTGCCCTGCACATCTCGACAGCTAGATCATGCATCTGGACAGCAGCGGAGGTTCGCAGCGGCGGATAGTCGGTCGATACAAGCGCGACGAGTTTCGGTCCTGCGACGCGCGCGGGCAGTTCAGCTGACAAGGTGGGCGATCAGAAAAAGTTGGTGATTTGGGTACGTAGAGCGTTGATCACGACCGACGAGGGAGAAAAATCGTCGGCGAAGTCGTAACGCCCACTCCAAGGCTGGCTAACGGCAGTAACTACAGACTCGACTATGTTGTCCGCCGACATGCCAGAGACGATAGTCGAACCACTTTCCAGCGTTTCCATTCGCTCAGTCGCCATGCGCAGGCTGACGTTCGGAACCTTGTAGAAAAGGCCTTCTTCGGCGGCCGTGCCAGAGTCAGATAGCACACAATACGATTCCTTGAGCAAGCGGTTGAAATCGTAGAAGCCGAGCGGTGCCATGATGCGAAGGCGTGCCGGAATCTCGATGCCGGCGAGCTTGCTCTGCGTGCGCGGGTGCATCGGGAAGATGATTTCGAAGGGGAGGCGCTCAGTCAGTTTTTTCAGTGCTTCGAAGATATTGGCGAGCGTCTGCGGGTTGTCGACGTTTTCACTGCGGTGCGCAGTCACGAGAATGTATTTCTGCGCTTCAAGGCCAAGGCGACTGAGTATGTCGCTAGCTTCGATCTGCGGCGCGAAAGCTCGCATCGCCTCAAAGGTGGTGTTACCCGAAACGATGATCTTGGAAGGATGAATGCCTTCGCGCAGCAAGTTCTCCCGGTGATAGTGGTTGTACGGAAGTAGCACGTTGCTGATGTGGTCGATCAGGATGCGGTTACGCTGTTCAGGCATGCGGCGATCCCAGGCACGCAGGCCGGCTTCCATGTGAAAGATTTTGATGCCGCGATGCGAAGCTGGCAGTACCGCGAGACCGCTGTAGGTGTCACCCAGCACCAGCAATGCGTCCGGCTTCGTCTTGGTCATGACTTCTTCAGACTTGAGAATGACGTCAGCGACCTCCTTGCCATAACCCGAGGTGTCGATATTTAGTTCAAAGTCGGGCTTACGAAGGCAAAGGTCCTTAAAGAAGAACTCCCGCAGTTCAGGCGTGAAATTCTGCCCCGTATGCACCATGATGTGCTCAAAATTCAGTTCATCCAATTTTTTGAGTGTTGCCCACATCTTGATCATTTCTGGGCGCGTGCCAAATATCGACATAACTCTCATCGTTTTTCTCCGGTGATGGGTTGAATATGAAAAAACAAGAAGGCAGGCTCAACCCTCGGGCGGGAAAATCGACACTGTCGGCAATGGCAGAATCATGCGACCGCCACTAGCCAGATAGGTGGCGTTGCGCTTACAGATTTCATCGAAGAAGCTCCAAGCGAAAACCAGCACATAATTCGGTGCATTTTCGCTGGCGAGTACGCCGCTCGGGTAGATGAGGAAGTGGGACCCCGGCGTGTAATAGCCAGCTTTGGCTGGCGCGTCGTCGACCATATAATCGATTTGCTCGTGAGTGATGCCGCAGTACTGAATCATCGTATTCGCACGACCCGAGGCACCATAGCCGGCTATGCGCTTCCCCTTGACCTTTAGACTGCGCAGCAGATCCATAAGCGCTGTGCGCGTTCTCATTACCTCTTCAGAGAACAGCTTAAAGGTTTCGAAGCGATCGTAGCCCTTTTTTCGTTCCTCGGCCTCAAGAACCCTCACTGCCTCAGAAGGTTGAGCGTACCTGCTACCCCGCTTGCAAACGTAAAAACGCATAGACCCTGCGTGGATAGGTACCGCCTTGATGTCAAACACTACCATGCCATAGCGATCGAAGTGCTTAATTGCAGAGAGTAGCGAATAATAGTAAAGATGCTCGTGGTAGATCATGTCGTACTGCATTTCCTCGACGACCTTACCCAAGTAGTGCACCTCGAACACAAAAACGCCGTCGTCAGCAAGAGCCAGTTCGACGGCCCGTGTGGTACCCTGAATATCAGGAATGTGGGCATAAACGTTGTTGGCCATGATCATGTCGACCTTGCCATGCTCAGCCACAAGGCGCCTGGCGACGTCTTCGGTGAAAAAGTCGTTGATGACCGTGACTCGCGGATCATCGATCGTGGCAACTATGTTCTTCGCGGGATCTACACCGAGAACCGTGCGGATGCCCTGATCGGCCAGCGGGCGAAGCAACACCCCGTCGTTGCAGCCGAACTCGAGTACTGTCGCCTTTGCCGGCTCAAGGAAGCGTTGGGTGACTTCCTCGGCGTATCCGCGGAAATGATCGCGCAAAGTACCGATCGACGAAGAGAAATAAAAGTAGTTATGGAAGAGTACATCGGGGGGGATTTTGTCGATCACCTGAACCGCATGACAGTCTTTGCAGAAGAAAACCCGTAGCGGGAATTTCCTTTCGCTGGCGAATTGTTCCTCTTTGAGAAAGCCGCCGGCCAGAGCAACCTGTCCGAAGTCCATAACAAGCGACAAACGATTGCTATCGCAGAAGGCGCACGCATGTACCTGTGATTCCTGTTGATTTTGATTCATTTTTCTGCTTATTACCGGTCGTTTGGCGTGGCGGAACCATCCCCCGCGAGTTGCCGCTGAATGTAGTCCAGCCCAAGCAGAAGCTCCTTCAACTCGGGAATGCCCAGGCGCGACGTATTGTGCGATGTGTAGTCGTCCAATGCCGAAATCTGTTCTTCGCCGTCGGTGAAATACATCGCGTAATTCAGGTCGCGGTTGTCGGCGGGGATGCGGTAGTAGCGACCCGTGTCATTGACGCGAGCCATTTCCTCACGCGATATCAGCGACTCGTAGAGTTTTTCGCCATGGCGTGTTCCGATGATCCGTACCGGGTTGTCGGCCTTGAAAATCTCCTTCAACGCAACGACCAGATCGCCGATCGTGCAAGCAGGCGCCTTCTGCACGAAGATATCGCCGTGCGTGCCATGTTCAAAGGCATGCAGCACGAGGTCGACAGAATCGTCCAGCGACATCAGGAATCGCGTCATCGACGGGTCGGTCACGGTAATGGGTTTGCCTTCTTTGATCTGGGAAATGAAGAGCGGAATGACCGAGCCACGCGAAGCCATGACGTTGCCGTAGCGCGTGGCGCACAGCATGGTCTCGTGCGAGCCGAGAGTGCGCGCTTTGGCGACCATCACCTTTTCCATCAGCGCCTTGGTCTGGCCCATCGCATTCACTGGGTAAACCGCCTTGTCGGTACTCAAAACGACGACGCGCCGAACGCCGTTGGCGACCGCCGCCGACATGACATTCTCCGCCCCCAGCACGTTGGTGCGAACGGCTTCAAGCGGGTAGAACTCGCACGATGGCACCTGTTTCAGCGCGGCGGCGTGGTAAACGTAATCAGCACCACGTAGTGCCTGTGAGATGCTATCGTAATCGCGCACGTCGCCGATATGGAACTTCAGGCGGCTGTTGTTCATCGCGATACGCATTTCCTCCTGCTTCTTCTCGTCGCGGCTGAAGATGCGAATTTCCCGTACATCCGTGTTCAGAAAAAGATTGGCGACATGCGTGCCAAACGAGCCTGTTCCGCCGGTGATGGCGATTACCTTGTTCGTAAACATCAGCTTTCCCTCAGTCCATAATTGAATTCGTGCATCCTTGCGACCATTGCCTGCCAAGGGGGCGGGGTGTATCCGGTGGCGCGGCGGAAACGTTCGGCGAAAAGCGAGCGATCAATGACGACGGAGTCATCCGGAATCATCCGGATTCGCTTGCCATATTGCTGGCGCACGAGTGCCAGCAAGTCGAATTTCGAAATCGGCTCCGCGGCCACGTGGTAAATGCCGTGCAGACCATCATCCGGAAGGACGACATCGCGGACAATCTCTGCCAGCACCACGGTCGGAAAGCCGGAGAAGACCGCGCGCGTATAGCAACGGCATTCGCCTTCCTGACGCAGGAACCAGGAAAGCAAGCCATTTTGCCCTGCGAGCTCGGGACCCAGCATAGAGGTGCGCAACGTCAAGGCGCGAGGACCATCGACTTCCCCAAGAATCTTGGCGATGCCATACAAATCCTCCGCGTCCGGCAGGTCGTTTTCGGTGTAGCCGCCGCGCTTGCCGCTGAAAACGCCGTCAGACCCAATCTGGATGAGGCGAATGTCGCGTTCTCGGCAGAGGTGCTGCAGTCGGCGCGGGAGCAGGGAGAAAACGGCAATCAGTCGTGCCGGATCCTGAACCGGCGCTCGCGGTAGTGCCGTACAGTTGACTACCGCGTCTGGAGCGAGCATATCGAGAAGCGTGGCAAGCTGTGTCGGTTCCTCAAGATTCTCGACGGTAATCAGCCGGCTCGCCAGCTCTGACGTAAAGTGCATTCCCACCGCAATACTACGCGCTGTGCCGTAAACCTCAAGATTGTCTGCTTGCGATAGAACACGGAACATGGCGTTGCCGAGCAACCCGGTGGCACCAAGGACTAGGATCTTCATTGGAGTGTTCCTTCGCTATGCGAGTGCCGCGTTGGGGGGCAGCTGCGCATTCAGTTCTCCGCTCCGCTTGCGAGATATTCGCTGACGATTTGATCGCGCTCAACAGCGGACGGGTAATTGATCAGTACAGCGCGATAAATGCCCTTGAATACAAAGAGGCTTCCAGCGGCCGCGCCGATTACACCGAATCGCTGGATTAATTCACCAATGTCGTTGAGCGAGCCGGCACCCCCGAGCACCGTCAGCGGCACATCAATGGCCTCACGCACTGGTTCGACCATCTTAAGATCGTAGCCCTTCATGCGTCCATCATTGTCGATCGAGTTAAGTACGATTTCACCAACGCCCGCCTGCTGGAGTTCTATGGCCAGCTCCTTCGGCGAGCGTTTGGTATTCTTTGTGCCGTTTTGCGTCCATACCTCATACTTCCCCCATCGGCCAGCTTTGACATCCAGTACCGCAACCGCGCTCTGCCGCCCTACCACGTCGGCCACGCGGGTGATGAGCGATGGGTCCTCAATAGCTGCAGAACTGATGGCCACCTTTTCGACTCCGAGGCTAATGATTGTTTTTGCGTGTTCAGCGCTTCGAATGCCACCACCGTAGCAAAGTGGCATTCGCGATTCGGTAGCGAAATTCTCTATTAGCCGGAAATTCGGTTCGGTACCGCGAACGCTAGCATCTATGTCCAGTACGATGAGTTCGTCGACACCTTTTTCGTTGAAAATCCGAACAGCGTTGATCGGGTCACCAACGTATTTGGGTTCGGCAAATCCAACTGTTTTGACTAACCCCTTGTCGTGTACCAGTAGACATGGAATGATTCTCGGCCGTAACATGGCTAAACCTCAGAGAAATTTTGGAGGAGGCGGGTACCGTACTGGTGACTCTTTTCGGGGTGAAACTGCACCCCATAAATATTGCGCAAATGAACGGAGCACGCGAAGCGCAAACCGTAGTCGGTTTCGGCGAGCCCGGTTCCAGAACTCTCACAATCGAAATAGTAGGAGTGCAGGAAGTAGAAACGCGCATCATGCTCAAGTCCGGCGAACAGGCCCGACGATGCCAACGGCACGATGTCGTTCCAGCCCATGTGCGGAAGTCGAAGCGCAGGTTTTCCCTCGGCACCGCGCAACTTGCGCACTGATGCCCGGATCCAGCCCAGTCCGGGCAGAACCCCCTCCTCGCTACGTTCAGCCATGATCTGCATGCCAACGCAAACACCGAGGACAGGTATGCCCCGGTGCAGCACCAAATCGTCGAGCACCGCGCGCATGCCGGATTTTTCCAGCAGCTCCATCGCGTGGTCGAAGGAGCCGACGCCAGGCAGAATTAGTCGCGTGGCACCCTTTAGCTCGTCGGCGTTGCGGACGACTGCGGCGGGTATGTTCAACCGCTTGTAAACATTGAGGAAGGCCCGAACGTTGCCAAGACCGTAATCAATGATTCTGATCATCGGAAAATCCTGCGATCAATACCGAGAAGGTTCGCAATGCGGGCACCGAGCGTGATCAGGAACATGTTGTTCTTGTAGTCCCTGAACGTCTTGTTCTCGCCATTGAAAATCGCCTGGAATTCGTCAACTGTCCAGCCGAGCTTGGTGGCAACATATTCGAATTCATGCTCCATGGTCTGCTCGTCGAGTTCTGGCCGGGAGATGCGGTCAAGAGCTTCCTCACGAGTCATCTGGCCGGTCAGGATTTCGCTCGAGAAGTAAGCGCGGCGTTTGTCAAATCCAAATTTCTTCGGTGTCCAGTAGGACTCGTAGAACCGCGTGAAGCGCGACTCGTAGTGCTTTTGAGCATATGGTTGCCAACCGAATTTTTCATTCAGTTCGCGGATGGCATCCTTCTTGATGAATGGCACCGAATCAAGTAGCTTGATCACTCGTATGCCTTTAATGTAGCGGTAGTAAGTCTTGTACTTGAAGATATCGCAGGTCGGGAAGGTCTCGAGCTTGCGCGAGCCGAAGCGACGATGAATGTCTCGCACATGGCGCATGTCGGTCGAGAAGTAAGTCCACTCAATTGATTCACGCACGCACTCGGTAGAGTTATTGCCACCAGTGATCACATATTTGAAACCGTTCTTCGCTGCGAAGTTGTATATCGCTGAAAACAGACCTAGATCTTGTGGTGTGTCGACGAAAGGGACCTGAGAAAGAAAGAATGCCCTTTGCAGATCCTTCATTTCCTCCCAGTTGATAACTTCAGTGACGAGGTCAAGCCCAAGACTGTCTATGATCTTCTGAATATTACTTACACCGAGATCGGAATTCCAGCCGGCGTCGCAGTGGAACATTAATGGCCGAAGGCCGAATTTTTCCTTGGCGACATAAGCGACATATGAACTGTCGAGTCCTCCACTAATTCCGATGAGACAGTCGTGATCTCGGCTAGCACCTTCGCGCTTGATCTGTTCGATAAGCGGCATAATCTCTCGAATTCCCCGTTCGCCCGGATACCAGTTCGGTCGAATGTTCGTCTCGAAATTCCGGCAGTAATCGCACCAGCCGCGCTCATCGAAGGTGAGTGTCGTATCGCTTGTGTCCATAATGCAGTTGGAGCAAATCTGATAGTTGGTTTTCGCCATACATTCCTCGATTTTTGGTGATCATTTATTTCTTGAATGAATCTTGCCGATTATTACTCTCCCGAGCAAGCCGACAATGAGTTGCCAGCGCCAGCGCAGCATCTGTGCAATACCGCGATGCGTTTCAGGACTGGCATTGCTCCCGTGTCTTCTGTAGGCAATCAGCGGTTGCTTGATGAATCGGGTCTTTCCATACCATTCATTCACGATGCCTATCCACATATCGTGCCCCGGTATGAGGCTAGGGAACGGCAAAAAGTGCTTGCGCAGATTTGCTCGAAATGCCATCGCACAACCGAGAAACTTGCTCTTCAAGATATTTGCCATAATGCCCGGAACAAATTTTCCGCGCGCTTCGAAGTAAGTGTATTCGCGCCTATTACCCGCCTCGTCGATAATTTCAGCATCGCTAAGGACAAGGGTCACATCTGGCGTTTCGGCGAAAGCGCCTAGCACTATCGCGACTTTATTCTCGTACCAGAGGTCGTCCTGATCTGAGAGGAATATTATTTCGCCGTTAGCCTCGCTGATAGCCCGTTCAAAAGAACTGTCGACCCCAATATTACGAACATTACGCAGCACGCGAATACGTGGGTCGCGCAGTTCTTCGACGATGCGGGGCGTACTGTCACCCGAAGCGTCGTCAACGATGACGACTTCGTCGGCGTCGTCAAGTTGGTGCAAGATCGAAGTAAGTTGCGCGCGCAGCCACCTTTCCCCGTTGTAGGCTGCAAGGCACACCGATACATGTGGTCTAGGCATGGGTTGCTCCAGTCGCCGAAGCACACCGCAAGTGCTGGCGCAGAACGTTGAGCGAAACTGTTGACAGCAGCACAATGCACATGCCAATCGATCCCGTTAGGAAAGTGTTAGTTGCAGTGGCCAGGTACACGTATAGAGTCGATAAGTGGAAGACCAATGCCAATCTCGCGTCTTCCCCCTTAATCTCGAGCCAGGCAATCAGGTTCACAAGGTAAATAGCGATCCAGGGCAAGAGACCTATCAGTCCCTGTTTAAAGAAAATCTCGAGATAGGTCATCTCGATTCTGCTTCGTTCATCAATGAAGGCGCCCATTCCGTATCCCGTAACGATGCGTCGCATGTCGAAATTTTCTATGATCCATTTGAGATCATTGAGCCGAACATTGTCTGAATCTGCGCGACCAAATAGTAACGCTGCGTCGGTGAATAGCAGCAAGCTCGCGGCACCCAGCGCTCCTATTGATAACGCCAGATAACCCGCGCTTTTCCGGAGAATGAGAATACCCGCAATGCCGGCTAGTCCAAAGGCTAACCACAAGCCCCGCGTTTCAGTGAACACTAAAGCGATGATGACCAGAGCCGCAAGCGCATAGTTACGAAATTTCGGCACAAACAGTAGAAATAAGGTAGCTATACCCAAGTGAAAGGCGCCCTTGAAAAAGAAGCCCAATCCAAATTCATGCTCAGGGATATGCCGAAAAATGAATTCGTCGCTTTTTAGAGATAAATAAATTGAATGGAAGTTGAGGAGCTCTGCATGGATCAAAATCATCAGGCCAACGAAGATTACGGCCTGTAGAATGGCGCATCCCAGTAACAGTTTCGCAACAAGTTCAACGTCTTCACGGTCGCGGATTGCGAGCGCGAAGAACATGATCATCGGGAAGTAGAGGAGACCCTTCAGCTCTGCAAGAATGAACTTTAGGTCGATGCCGCCACCGAGCCCAGTAAGCGTGCCGATCAGGGTCGCTCCCATGAACAACGCCAAGACGGCCCACACGTTCTTGGCTATGCGGGTCGATGGCTGCATAACGAAAGTGAGTACCACCCAAGCTAAACACAGCACCGAAAGCCACACACGTAGACGCACTCCGCCAAGATCGGTCAGATAACCGTTGCCACCGATAAACAGTTCGACTAGGGTGCCGACCAGCAACGCGCGCTGAAACTTCTTGGTTATTGACAGAGTACAGCCATCAATTCCGCTTCTCATCCGGTATGGCTATCTGCTATTGGATGGCCGAATTTATATTCTAAAATAGTCATAAACATATCTTATTGATTTTATTTCGTGCAAAACAGGAAAATAGACTAATAACCTACTCTTCAAAGATGCTCTGCGACGCTTAAGAACCCCGTCCTCTAGGTAGGTCTCATAATGAACATTCTTCCTTTTGGGAAATTTCCAAGTTCGGCCATAAACCAATTCACAGCAAGCCTCCGCATATGCTGGGGATTTTAAAATATTTCCACCGCATGAAACTGATTTTATTGGAAAAATCAACTCAGCAGGGATGGAAAGTGGTTTTACTCCGCTAGCCCATGCAGCGCCAGTCCATTTTTCCATTACCCAGCCATCAGCCAGATCAAATAAATAAAAGTCAATTAAAACTTCAACCCCATCAAAAACCTTTCTAATTTGCATGAAATATGGTGTTTGATTTAAATCTAAACTGGAATCATAGACTACGCCATCATGCGGATCAGAAGTTAACAATAGAAGTAACTCTTCTCTTAAAACCCTTGGGACCATAATATCTATATCATCATCTCCGTCAATCGGCATGCCATCCCTGACGAGGCCTAGCAAAGTTCCATAAAATACAAAATAATCAATGTGATTAAGTTTTTTTGAAATAAACTCTAATGCACATAACAAATGATTAGATGAGATTGATTTTTTTAAACCCATAAGGCCTCCAAGAAGGTGAAATGAAAATCTACCAGCAAAATCTAGTCAATCCGATCATGATGCAAAGATTTAGAGGCTTCAGTATACAAGCTTGAATGATAAGCTTATCGTATGAAGATTGCTCATTGTAAGTTATTAAGAAAACACCAGCTAAGGCTGCTTGAATATTTTTTTCTGGAATTCACTGCCAGATCAGCTGCCGATTTCATAGGGATTCAACGTAACAGTGCAGCGCTGTTTTATCGCAAATTGCGGGAGGTTATTACCTATCATCTGGAGCAAAAAAGCATGGAGTCTTTGATGACGCAGTTGAATTGGATGAAAGTTACTTCGGTGGTGTCCTCTAGGGTAAACGTGGCCGAGGGGCTGCGGGCAAGGATGCGGTCTTCGGTATACTAAATCGTGGTGGCAAAGTTCTCACAAAGGCTTGTATGACACTAGAACTGAAACGCTGATGCCGCTGATCGTCCGAAAGATAGCCCCAGATAGTATTAAGTATACGGATTGCTTTCGAAGCTACAATACACTGATTGTGAGTGATTTTTACCAAGATAGGATCAATCACTCGGCCTTGTTTGACAAGGGCAAAAACCACATCAATTGTATTGAGGACTTTTGGAATCAAGCCAAGCGTGTGCTAATAAAATACAATGCGATTCCGAAAGAATCATTCCGGCTTTTCCTCAAGGAATATGAATTCAGATTGAATTACCGAACCCCTAAACAACAACTTAAAACACTAAAGGATTGGGATGATATTTAGTTTTCATCTACTACAGTCCCAAGAATTTAAACAGATGCGTCAATAATCAAGTGCAGCACCAGGTTCATTCAACTGCGGGATAGAGTATGTAAGCACGAATAATAACCATGGCGCCCGAATCGAAAAAAGCAAAATTCCCCATAATCCACACCGCAAAAGCACCAGTTCAGTCGCCATGTGCAAAGAATTAATTAGACTCGTGCTCAATTTTAAAGTTGGATTTTATCACAAACTAAGGCATAAAAATGAGTATTAGGCCACCTATTAAACTCGGGCGGGTATATATCAACACAATCCAAAACTTTGAACCCGGCACGATTTAGCAATGCGGTCTCGTTCGCAACTGTTCTATAGTGAGAATAGTACTCGGCATCCAATTCAGAAGAGAAGCCGTTGACAATGACATCCTCAAGAATGCCCATTTGGTTTTTGACAATTAGCAGACCGTCTTGATTTAATGCCGTATTTGCTCTTCGATATATTTCGATAGCTTCTTCATTGCTGAAAAAATTCATTACGCCAAAAATAGTTACTAGATCATATTGATCTGTCGGGGTGTAATTAAGCAAATCGTCTACAACTACTTCCAAATTTTGGGCCCGGTTTATAAATCTTGAAAATCCTTCATACTTTTCAACTGCGGTTACTTTTCTAAAAAGATGACTTACTTTGTTTATCAACAACCCTGTGCCTGAACCCAGGTCGAGAACTGACTGCGTTGGGTTTGAGTACTTTGAAACTAAATCAACATCGAATTGCGAAAAGTCCTTAGACTTATTTCTAGTTTCAGTAGGGCTTGTAATCTTTTCCGCCATACGCCGATAGTAATCATCAATACACTTATTCCCTATGCTCCAATCAGAAACAATCATCTTCGCCCTAGTATAATCTTCACTTGTATCAATATCAAAGGCTCTTAATATTTTAATTTCCATCGGAAGATAATTTTCAATAATTGAGTAAACATGCCCCGAAACGTACTTTATTTTGTCTTTGCGCAAACAAGCCGGTCCAGTCCATTCATAGTCCCCCATTTTTTTTACGAATTTTGTAACCTGATTCCTTTCATTGACCTCAACGAATACCGAGTCTTTGCTGACTGCAATTGAGCATCCTATATATTCGGACGGTATTAAACACTTTTGAAAATCTTCGTGATGAACAACTAGATCTCCGTCCCAGGCAACAACAAACTCTCTCGCATATTTCGATCCTAGATACAAACTTGCGCCAGTTTTGGTATGAAAATAATCATGATTAAAAACAAATATTACATCTGGGCGCTCATGTCGAACATGCTCAATCAGTTGGTCCGCTTGAAACCCAACTACGACTCTCAAATCCTCAACGGATTTAAATTGACTTAGTTGATACTGTATTAGCGTTTTATCGTGTATTTTTAAAAGCGCCTTCGTTTGCCCCAAGCCCAGGCGAGAGCCCAGGCCAGCAGCACATATAACTACCGAAAATCCGCAATGTTCTTCTTTTATTTGGTTCAAAAGTCTTTTTAGAGCTTTGGTATCAATAACTAGAAAATCAGCTACATTTAATACCGATCTAGCAGGATAATGCACTATTCCGCATGCCACTGATACGTCTGCCGTTCTCATGGCCTCCGCATCATTATTTCCATCACCTATAAATATGACCGTCTCACCGCTTGCTTGTAGCTCTTTCACCACGTTTTCTTTTTTAATTATACTCGTAATTTTCGTCACGCCATTTTGGTCATAATAGCCTTGAGAGCTCATAACCTTGCAGGGAATCTTTTTAGCTAGGCCATCAATCCACCCCGAGTAATTTCCTGTTAGAACAATACAATCTTCGGAATTTTCTCGTATAAAATCTAAAATCCCATCATTTAATGTCACATTCTCAAGAAGATCGCTTATTTCATTTTCTGGAATACTTCCTAAAATTTCTACGCGCTTAATAAAGCTTTCAACAAATGGAATATCTCCTCTTATTGTTTTCCTTGTCAATTCTTCAATCAACCCTTGCTTGCCAAATTTTTTTGCAATTAAAGGCAATGTTTCTTCAAGCGTTACTGTTCCATCAAGGTCAAATATAAACTTCATTTGATTTCATCCTAATTTCAAATTTTACGGCTTCAACTAAGAGCTGAAAATAACTTACAACGAAGCAAGAGGCACTTCGCATTGGTTTTTTTAAAATCTATCGCTTACGAGGCAGATGGTTAAGTCAGATATTAAACATAGTCTACTTCTCATACCTCCGGATTGAATCTGTCCACTTGAAAGGGAAGTCTAGGCTCAAATTAGTTGTTTTTTTTGACAATCTGCCCACGCTCTAGTTTAATAACTTTGTCGCAATGTTCAACCGTGGACAGACGGTGCGCAATGATGATCATGGTGCGCGTGCCTTTGAGTGATCGGATAGATTCCATCACACCAGCCTCAGTTTCGTTGTCCAAAGCGCTCGTAGCCTCGTCAAAAATCAATACTGGGGGATTATGGTAGAGGGCTCGTGCTATACCAATACGCTGTTGCTGCCCACCTGACAAACGTACGCCACGTTCGCCCACACACGTATTGATGCCCTCAGATAATTCATTCACAAACCCTTCAAGTTGGGCAGCTTTTACTGCTTGCATCACTTGTCCGTCATCGATCTCGTCATCGTCGAGACCGAAAGCGATGTTCCTGCGCAGCGTCTCGTCTGTCAAAAAAATGCTTTGTTGGACGTAGCCGATATGTCTTTGCCAAGTTCGCAGATTTTGATTGATGTTGATGCCATCTACAAAAACACCACCCGAGGAGGGGCGAACCAGTCCTAGCAGCACATCAATCAAAGTGCTTTTTCCTGCGCCGCTTGTACCAATCAATCCAACACTTTCACCTTTTTTAATAGCGAAAGAAACGTTATTGAGTGAGTTGCTCGATGCATTCGGGTATGCATAGCTTACGTTTTTTAATTCAACTTGTTGATTGAATTTGAAGCTCGGATCTTCTTGCGACGCGCTCTCCTGTTCTAGAGCCAATTCTTTCATTATCAGAATGATTACTGAATCAGCGTATTTCAGTGATTGAATGGAGTAAAGTATTCTATTTGCTGAAGGAAGAACTCTGAAAGCTGACGCGGCAAACAGTCCGATGATGGGCATGACGTCTGTGGGGTTAGTCGCATTTTGAAGTGCGACGATGACCAAGACTGTGAGACCTAATACCCCTACTGTTTCAAGCCAAAGCCTCGGCAAATTCGATAGAGCATATTGTTTACCCTCGACTAATGAGGCATTGAGAGAGTGCTTACTATAGGCGTCGATAAAATGGGTCTCTTTGCCAGACAGCTTGGCGTTTTTGATGCCACCTAATCCTTCTTGTGCCTTCTGTATCCGGTACCCTTCATGTCGCTGCCGTTCAATGCCCCATTTTTTTAATTTATTTTTTGTGATGTGTTGAAATCCATAAATTGCCAAACCCATCACAACGAATAAAAGCAGTGCACCTACCGGTTCAATGATGAAAAGTAAAGCTGCGATAGCGGCGATGACCATCAGTTCTGTAGTCAACAAAACACCAGGAATCAGAACACGAATAACTAACTGCTCAACTTCAGTGCTTATGTTTCGTATCAGGTACCCAGAATTTTGTTGCAGATGAAATTCATAGGGTGCGCGTATGTAGCGCTCAAACAAATTTTGAGAAAGATGCGCTTTGATAGCGTAGATGTAATCAGATTGTTTCAAGCTCAGAAAAGCTAAGTAGAGGGCTTTAATGACATAGGCACCTAAGAGCAATATGACACCATAAATAACCAGTTCAGCATGCGAAGGGTTGCCAAGTCCTTCAAGCAGGGGAGCGAAAACGGGGTACTTCTCCGCGATATTGGGATCAGCCATGAGTGCGATAGCAGGAATGACTAGGCCTATGCCAGCCGTCTCCAGAATCGTACCGACCAGCGTTAACGCTAGTATGGCAAAGGTCTGCTTTCGGAACTTTTTTGGAATTATGTGCCATGCAGCCCCTAATATTGTAGGGTCGGGTTTGCCTGATTTTGTTTTTTCTTCCTTTTTGATCATGCAATTTGGAAAGCGTGATGTTTTTAAGGTAGCTTATTTGGATATTGTTCAAAACGCCCGTGGCGGAGGCCACTGAGACGAGCTATTCCACTGAAGGCAAATCTAGATTGTCTGGGATCTCAAACGAGGGCATTTCACCCTTGCCGCAAGCCATTTCGCCGGTTGGTGGCGCACTCGTCCCTGCAACCCCTGCAAAAGACGGCATAGCGCCGTCCACAGATTACTAAGCGCAAACAGCGTCATGAGGTTGGCGGTGCTCTTGGTCAGCCCACCTCACATGCCCAGGCGAATGGCCAAATGCCACCGGGCCACGATGGTTTCGTTCTTCACTGGTGAGAATTTTATGCACGATGCTCAGCCCCTCGGCAACGGACCTCCCACAGCCTTGCGTTGTTGGAGTGTGTTAATCACCACCGCTCCAAAAATACCTAGCAACAGACCGGCCATGATGGATGCAGTTACTATCAATGCGCCTCTTTTTCCGAAGCTTTGGACTGACACAGTGGGTTCGGCAACGGCGCCAGATAAAGTCAGTAGTTTTCCCGGCAAGCGGCTGACAAAGGATTCATGGCGATCATTGATGAAGGCCAAGGTGCTATCCAGGTGTTGTTTGGCTGTAGCCGGGTCGACGTGGTTGGCTTCAAGGCTGATCACTGACACACTACCCCGTGGAACACTGGCCTTGGCACCACTGGTTTGCTGGTTAAGGATGAGCACCAGATCATGCGGTGATTCCAAAGTCTGAATTTCGCCAGTTTGCGTAATGTAGCGGCCAATTTCCACATACACCTTATATATATGCTGATCTGGCTTATCATGCAGCAAAGTCACGAACGAAAAACCGCCCAAACCACACAGCAAGGCCACCCCAAGGATGAACAACTTTTTGGCCAACAGAATATCCCACAGCTCGAAAAGATCGATTTGATCATCGCAAACTTGCGATTTGTGCTTTGATGGGACTGTTGCCATGAAAAGAAAACCCTTTTTAAGCACGCTACCGCCCCGCCGTGTCACGATCGGCAAGCACGATAAAGGCTGATTCGCGGGGGGATTTGTGCGAATTCGCATGATTGTAGGGGTTTTCTGGATGAGGTTTTATGCGGGCCGACGAGACCGAGCCTGTCACCGTCGAGCACGGACCGGCCGGTGGAAAGCTTGCGTTCATCGATGGGCCGTCTTTCGCAGAGCCACGGGGTAGTGGTTGAAGCCGTCCAGGTGAATGTTCGCGAGCAAATCGGGCTCGGAAATGCAGAAGCCGCCCGAAGGTGGCTTGGTGGTCAGCAGCCTGAGCAACTGGCGAGATCGCCCCGGGGGCGGGGCTCCTACAAACTCGGCGAGATCGTCTCGGGGAGCGGGTCCTACATGCCCAAGAGCGGCCGGTGATCGAAGGGCATCGCGGTCGCGCCTCAACCCGGCCCGGACCTCAGCCCATACACCTGACTGCCCAAAAACAGATACTCGGCCCGCAGCACCGCACCGCCCTTTTCGCCACTGAAGGTAAAGCCCAACAGGGCGAGCGAGGTGCCGGGCTTGATCTCGGGGACCTTCCAGGCTTCCATGCGGGTGAGCGGGGCAAGCTCAATGTCCCACACGCGGTCTTTGCGGATGGGAAGCTGCGCCGCTTTCAGCAGCGCCGGCCCGTCGACGCTGGCCACTTGCGCGGGCAGTTTGCGGGTGGCCAGGTCGGCGGGCAATTTGAGGTCGGGGGCCACCTCCAGCTTGAGCTCCGCATGCGGATTGCGCCAACTCACCTGGGCAGCGCGCCCTTCCAGCCAGATGGGGCGGTTTTGATCAAAGCTGCTCCAGCCGTGGTGGGCTCGGGCGATTAAAGGCAGGCCCAGGCCTGCGGCGACGAGCGTTCTGCGTTGCATGAGTCCTCCTTAGACTTAGAGATAGGCAATCCAACGACCACAGATGATGACAGCCAGCCAAAGCCCGCTTGAGATCAGGGTCAGCACGCGGGCGGTGAGGTCCATACGGCTGAGACTGCCCCGGGCATGAAACCAGGCGGCGTTCATGCCCGCAAGCATGAGCACACCCATCTTGAACACGAAGGCCCGGTTGCCCAGCAGTTCGATGGGCTGGCTGGCAAACATCAGCAAGCCACTGGCGGCGGCAATTGAAAAGCCCAAGACGGCCAGACCGAGCGCCAACCGTGCCAGGGCCGCCACCGGCAACTCGTTGCCCGCGCCCCAGACGCGCAGTTCAAAGAGCACCAGATTGCCCAGCAGCAGTGCAATGCCGCCGATATGCACCACCTCAAGGGCGGGGTAAGCAAGGGGGTGGGAGCCGATCCATTCGAGCATGAGGGGATTGTCGGGGGATTCGCCGCAAGGGCGCGGTTCCTGCGAAGGCGAGACGATCGCGGCGGCAGGCACGGTTCGCAAGCGCCGACGTCAAATCAAAGGTCCACACAAACGCGCCGACCCAAAGCTCAGCCCCTGACCCGCGCGACAAATCGATACACCGGATGAAGTGTCGGTCGATAGACTGGTGTGATCAAAGGCGGGGGCCCGCCCGCATCCGCGCTGGGTCCAGCCTGCCGTTTTGCAACCGAGGTCATTTATCTCTGCAGCGGGGAGATTGATTGGGTCTTTCACCATGGCTGAAGGGGGGGTAGGCTGATGGGCCCGTTCCAGACCGGGTCAGCGTCGACCTATGATTTTGTGATCGTGGGGGCGGGCTTGGCGGGCCTCAATGCGGCTGAAACGTTACGGCTTGAGGGCGCGCAAGGCCGCATCCTGCTGCTCTCCGACGAAGACCAAGCACCGTATCAACGCCCGCCGCTGTCCAAGAAGTTCCTGACCGAAAAGGTCGAGCCACCCCCAACCGCCCTGCTCGAAGCGGCAAGCTATCAGGAACTGGCCCTTGAATTGCGCCTGTCCACGCGGGTCAGCAGTCTGCGGGCCAGTCGCCGCACACTGACCACCGAAAGCGGTGAGCGGATTGGCTACAGAAAGTTGTTGATCGCCACCGGTATGCGGCCTCTGCGCCTGAATTTGCCCGGCGCTGACCTCCCTGGGGTGCACTACCTTAGAACGCTGGCCGATGCCCAGGCTCTTCGACGCAGCGCTGAAGCGGCCCGGCATGCCGTTGTGGTGGGGGGCAGCTTCATTGGTCTGGAGGTGGCTGCATCGCTGATTCGCCGGGGCATTGCCGTCACCTTGATCGAACGCGATGCCTTGTTTGCGCAGTTCAGGACCCAGCGCATCTCCGAATTCTTCGAGCGCTGTTTTACCGAACACGGCGCACGCATCCTGCTTGGCGATCGCCCACTGGCCTTTCACGGACGGCAGCGGGTCGAGGCCGTGCAGACTCTGGCCGGTCAGACCTTGCCCTGCGATTTGGTCGTTCTGGGCGCTGGCGTGGTGCCCGCAACGGAGTGGGCCGACGGCAGCGGCCTGGAGCTCAACGATGGCGTGGTGGTCGACCGCTTCCTGCAGACCCGCTGGCCTGAGGTGTTTGCAGCCGGTGACGTCGCCAACTTTCTCGACCCAGTATTTGGCCGGCGCCACCGCATCGAACACTGGGACAACGCCATCAAGCAAGGACGTCTGGCGGCGCGCAATATGCTGGGCCAGCGCGAGCCGTACGAAGAAGTCAGCTATTTCTTCACGCAGGTTTTTGACCGCAGTTTCAACGTGCTGGGGGAAATAGAGCAGCCCAGCGAGCGGATCGATCGGGGGAGCTTAGCGCAAGGGTCATACGCTGCGTTCTACCTGCAAAACGATGTACCGTGCGCGCTGTTCACACTTGGGCGGCCCTCGCAAGAAACCCGCGTGGTGGAAACGCTGATCAAACACCGGGTCAACCTCCGAGGCAGCAAGGAACACCTGTCCGACCCGCACTTTAGTCTGCAAGAAATTCCCCATCAGACGGTTTTTATCCTGCAAGGAGGCGGTGCCTACGGTGCCTTTGAGTGGGGGGCTGTCCAGGCGCTGCAGGAAGAAGGTCACACACCCGACATCGTGGCCGGTGTCTCCATCGGAGCGGTCAACGGTGCCTTGATTGCCAGCAACCCCGGTCGCGCCGCACAAGCCCTGCAAGCCTTCTGGAGTGAGTTGGCCCACCCCGGCCCCGCAGCGCCGGAGGAATCGATCCGTCGACTACTGGCCTGCAGTCAGATCGCGCTGTGGGGTGTCCCCCTGTTCTTCAACCCCCGGTGGCTTGAGCCCATGCTGATGCCGGAGCAATGGCCGCAGAACTGGGTGAGCCTGTATGACACCCGCCCAATGCGCGATTTACTGCGCAAACACATAGACTTCAGCGCACTCAAGGCCAGCCCTGTACGTCTGATGGTCAGTGCCGTCGACATCGACAGCAGCGAGCTGGTGGTGTTTGACAGCTACATCGACGAGCTGACCGTCGATCACATCATGGCCAGCGCCAGCCTGCCACCGGCCTTTCCCTGGACCACCATCGGGGGTCGCCACTACTGGGACGGCGGCATTGTCAGCAACTCCCCTTTGGAGCGCGTGATCGAGCGCTGCGGTTCGGCGGGCAAGCGGGTCTTCATCATCGACCTGTTTCCCGGTCGGGCACGCAAACTGCCGAGCAATCTGCTGGAAGTGGCTTTGCGGCGCGACGAAATTCTTTATTCAGAGCGATTGCGCAGCGATGCACAAGTGCGCCGGCGCGAGGGCGATTTTCAGAAACTCATCGGGGACCTGATGTCGGAGCTGACGCCAGAGGCCTCAGCCCGTCTGCGCCAGCAGCCTCGCTACATTCAGCTGATGGGCCAGCTTGCACCCATGACCGTTACCCGTATCGTGCGAGAGGGCAGTGAGGCCGACCCTCCCGCGCTGGACTATGACTTCTCCAGCACAACGTTGACGCAGATGAAGGAAGCCGGCTACCGCATGGCGCGCAAGGCGCTGCGCAAGCTCAACCCGCACCCCTGAGCCGGATAGCTCGGGCACCATGCCCTACGGCCACCGTCCCCAAAATTACAGAAGATGAGCTGCTCTTTAGGGGCTCGAGGACCTTAGGATCACAGGATGCAGGCCGGTGAACGTGAGCTCATCTTCAAGGCTGAGGCACTGACCAAGACCTACCGTATGGGCGATGTCGAAGTTCACGCGCTGCGTGGAATTGACCTGCAGTTACGGGCCCGCGAGTTCGTGGTGATGCTGGGACCGTCTGGCAGCGGCAAAAGCACCCTGCTCAATATTCTGGGGGGGCTGGATGTGCCCAGTAGCGGTCATGTCTGGTACCACGGCGAGGACCTGACGCAAGCCAACGATGCGCGACTGACCCGTTTTCGGCGCGAGCACGTGGGCTTTGTCTTTCAGTTCTACAACCTGATCCCGAGCCTGACCGCCCGCGAAAACGTAGCCATCGTCACCGATATAGCCAACGATCCCATGACACCCGAAGAAGCCTTGACTCGGGTGGGCCTGATGCAGCGGCTCGATCATTTTCCGTCGCAGCTCTCGGGAGGCGAGCAGCAGCGCGTGGCAATTGCCCGCGCTATCGCCAAGCGACCGGTGGTGTTGCTATGCGACGAACCCACCGGCGCTCTGGATTCGGCGACCGGCGTTCTTGTGCTGCAGGCGCTTGAACAAGTCAATGTTGAGATGGGCACTACCACGGTGGTCATCACGCACAACGTGGATATCGCCCGCATGGCCGACCGCGTGCTTTATATGGCCGATGGCCGTATCGTGCGCGAGCAGTTGAACGCGCAGCGATTGGCGGCGATGGAGTTGCACTGGTGAAGGCTCTGCAGCGCAAGGTCTGGCGTGAGCTGTGGCACATGCGCAGCCAAGCCCTGGCTATTGCCATGGTGCTGGCCGCCGGTGTGGCCATGCTGGTGATGTCGCAAGCGACCCTGCACTCTCTACAGACCACGCGAGACCGGCTTTACCGGGATTACCGTTTTTCCGATCTCTGGGTACACGTCAAGCGGGCACCGCTGGCCCAGGCCGAGCGTATCGCGCAAGTCACCGGTGTGGACGCGGTTGAGGCACGGCTTTTCGCAGGCGCCAAGGTCGAACTACCCGATTTTGCCGATCCGATCGAGGCGGTGGTGCAGTCGGTTCCCGACCCAGGCCAAGCCGAACTGAACCGTTTGCATCTGCGCGGCGGCCGCATGCTCACCCCCTTTGGTCACGATGAGGTGCTCATCAGCGAGGCCTTTGCCCAGGCGCACCGGCTGCGGCCCGGCCAGCGCCTGCGTGCCACCGTCCACGGCCGCACGCAATGGTTTGTGATTGCGGGCATCGCCATATCACCGGAATACATCTACCAAATCAAGCCGGGCGCGATGTTTCCGGACTATGAGCGCTTTGCCGTCTTGTGGATGAACCGGCTCGCCCTGGAGGCCGCGCTGGACATGGACGGTGCCTTCAATCAACTGGTGATTCGCCTGGCCCCAGGCACACGGGCCGAGGCGGTGATCGAACGCATTGATCGAATGCTGGAGGTTTATGGGGGGCGCGGCGCCTATGACCGCATGAACCAACTGTCCTACCGCTTCCTGCACGAGGAGTTCAAGCAGTTGGCCACCATGACCCGAGTCTTTCCCACGATTTTCCTGGCGGTGGCCGCCTTCTTGCTGAACGTGGTGTTCACGCGCCTGGCCCAAACGCAACGCGATCAGATTGCCATTTTGAAGGCCTTCGGCTACAGCACGGGTTCAGTGGCACTGCACTATGCCTGGATCGTTCTGCTGATTTGCCTGCTCGGCTCGGTGCTGGGGCTTGCCCTAGGGGCGTGGCTCGGCCATGAACTGGCCGGGGTTTATCAGCGTTATTTTCGATTTCCGTTTCTCGATTTTCGCCTCAGCCCCGCGGTCGCCCTCAGCGGCGTGGGAGTCAGTCTGCTGGCAGCGCTGGTGGGGACGGCGCGGGCCGTGTTTGGGGCGGCTCATGAACCCATCGCGCAAGCCATGCAAGCCCCCCCGCCCCAGCGCTATCGGCCCGCCCTGGTCGAACGGCTGGGCTTGGCCCGACGACTGTCACCGCAGAGCCGGATCATCCTCAGGCAACTGGAGCGAGGACCGGTCAAGGCCTTTCTGAGTTTGCTGGGTCTGGCCTTTGCCGGCGCCATTCTGATGATGGCACGCTTTCAGGACAGTGCCATCAACTTCATGGTGGACTTGCAGTTCCGGCTGTCACAGCAGCATGATCTGGTGGCCACCTTCATCGATCTGACGCCCCGTCGGGCCATTCATGAATTGCGCGCCCTGCCCGGCGTCAACCAGGTCGAAGGCTTTCGTTCTGTACCGGTTCGGCTGCGCCACCACAACCGCAGCTTCCAGACGACGCTCAACGGCCTGCTGCCCGATGGACAACTGCGCCGGCCAATCGATCACCGACTGCGCCGTATCACCTTGCCCGCTGACGGTCTGGTCATCAATGAATACCTAGCCAAACACCTGGGGGTAGGCGTTGGCGAATGGCTTTGGGTCGATGTGCTTGAGGGCCATCAGAAAAAACTGATGCTGCCGGTAACCCGGTTGGTCCACGAGTACGTGGGTCTGCAAGCGTATATGAATCTGGAGGCCCTCAATCGAGCCCTGGGCGATGGTCAGGTCATCAACGGGGTGCTGATGACCGTCGATGACGGCGCAGAGCCCGCCGTCTTCAAAGCATTGGATCGACGCCCCGGCGTTGTCAGTGCCGAATCGCGATTGGCTGCCGTGCGGGCTGTGGGCAAGAGCATCGGGGAGATGACCGGTGTGTTCACCTGGATCGCGGTAGTGATGGGAGCCATCATCAACTTCGGTGTGGTCTACAACTCGGCGCGCATTGCATGGGCCGAGCGCGCACGAGAGCTGGCGAGCTTACGCGTCCTGGGTCTGACACAAGGTGAGGTCAGCTACATCCTGCTGGGCGAACTGGTGCTGCTGGTGCTGCTGTCCATTCCCCTGAGCTTTGCCGTGGGCTATGGCCTGTCGTGGTACATGGCCTACGAGCTGCAGTCTGATTTGTACCGGGTACCCGTACAAATTCCTGCCTCGGCCTGCGCCTTCACCGCGCTGACCACCCTGGTTTCGGCCTGTCTATCGGTGGCAGCCCTGCGCTGGCGCATTGCCCGGCTCGATCTGATCGCCGTGCTCAAGACACGTGAATGAAC
This sequence comes from uncultured Polaromonas sp., assembly GCA_964488145.1. GTDB lineage: Bacteria > Pseudomonadota > Gammaproteobacteria > Burkholderiales > Burkholderiaceae_C > Polaromonas. The sequence continues at coordinate 23,023 of CAZATV010000014.1, read as the reverse complement.
CCAAGGATCACAAGGACCGATGATGCGCCAAGCCCTCAAACTGCCCTCAAAAGTGGGACTCTGGCTGCTCGCTACCGCATCGCTGGCCGCCTTGGGCTGGCTGGCCTATCGAGACCCCCCGCAGATGGCCAGCGTGGCGTCCGTGATGGAGGCCCCACTGGAGCAAAGCTTGGTGGAAGAGGGCAAAACGCGAGTCAAACAGCGGTATTGGGTCACAGCGCCGGTGGCCGGGCTGCTCAGGCGCATCGAACTGCAAGCTGGAGACCGGGTACGGGCCGGACAGTTGCTGGCCGAGATTGAACCGGCCAGCAGCGCCCTGCTCGATCCGCGGGCCCGAGCTCAGGCGCAGGCTGATATCAGCGCTGCCGAGAGTGCCGTCGTCGCTGCGCGGCAACGATTCATTGCAGCGGTCAGCGCCGATGAAGCGGCCCAAAGCCAATGGCAGCGCCTGCAGCAGCTGGCATCGGCCGGCATGACCACCCAGTCGCAACTCGATAGCGCGCGCTCCCAAGCGGCCTTGACCGCTTCGGAAGTTAGCGTGGCGGCAGCCCAAGAACAGATCGCCCTGCGCCATCTTCAAGCGGCGCGAGCCACGCTGAGCGAAGAAGGCCGACCGGGCCGCGACAAAGTCCTGCCGGTGCGCTCACCGGTCGACGGCGTGATCCTCAAGCGAGGGATCGACAGCGCCATGACCGTCCCCATGGGACAGATTTTGATGGAGTTGGGCGACCCCGCTGCTTTGGAGATTGAAGTGCGCGCCCTCTCCGTCGATGCGGTCCGTTTGAAGACCGGCATGCGGGCCCGCCTGCTGCGCTGGGGCGGCGAGGGCGTGCTGGAGGCCCGCGTCTCTCGCATTGAACCCGGCGGCTTTACCGAGGTGTCGGCTCTGGGCGTGCAGGAACAAAGAACCCGGGTCATCCTCGAGTTGCTGTCCGCTCGACAGCAATGGGCGGCCTTGGGTGACGGCTATCGGGTTGAGGTCGAGTTCATCCTAAGCCAGGCCGACCGCGTTTTACAGATCCCGGCCAGCGCTCTGTTTCGCAGCGACGAGGGCTGGGCAGTCTACCGACTGCAGGGCCAAACGGCCCGGCGTACCCCGGTGAAGATCGGTGCCCGTTCGGCCACCGCAGTGGAGGTTTTGGAAGGACTGCAACTCAATCAACGTGTCATCGTTCAGCCTGACGACCGCATCCAGGACGGAACGCGCATCGATGCCATACCGTCACGCTAGTCTGGGTCGGCCTGCAAGGGTTTGTACGAATGTCCAAACTTTTGTACGGGTGTCCAATTTCTGCATGGATGCAATGGTCAAAAGCGCCCGACCTGACCGCAAGGCCGCGATCCTGCTGGCCGCTGAAAAGCTCTTTGCCCAACGCGGCTACCACGAAGTAACCATACGCCAGATTGCCGACGAAGCGGGCGTTCCCCTGGCCCTGGTGGGCTACTACTACGGCCACAAACAAGCGCTGTTTGAGGCCATCTTTGCCCACTGGAGTGAGACGATTGAAGAGCGCCTGCGCGAATTGCAGCAGGCCCGCCAAGCGGCCGACCCCAGGACACGGCTGATGCGCATCGTCGAGGCCTTTGTCGATCCGGTGCTGCGCTTGCGTGCCAGCGCGGAAGGCGAATACTATGCCCTGCTGGTGGCGCGTGAACTCTCGCACGCCACTGAAGCGGCCGACCGCGTGCTGAAAACCTATTTCGATCCGCTGGCCCACGCTTTCATTGATGCGCTGACCGAGGCGATGCCTCATGCTTCGCGCGCGCAGGTGGCCTGGGGCTACCAGTTTGCGCTGGGCGCGCTGGTCCATCACATCAGCGACAAGCGGGTGCACCGTTTGTCGCACCGCCTGAATATGCCCAGCGACCCCGCAGCGCGACCGGCCCTGGTGCATTTCATTGTGGGGGGGCTGCAGGCGGCCCTGCCCGTAGCCCCTGCCCCATCGGCAGCCCTTTCCAAAACCAAAAGGAGACCTTCATGAAACGACGCACCCTGCTCGCCGGCACCACCCTTGCCGGTCTGTCTGCGGCCTTGCCCGTGCGCGCGCAGAGCAGCAAAGTGGTGTTTGGCTACACCGCAGTGACCGACTTCACCTCGGTTTTTGTCGCGGCCGAGGAGGGCTATTTCAAGAAGCGAAACCTCGATGTCGAACTCAAGTTCATTCCCCTGAACTCAACGATTCCTGCGGCGATCCAATCCGACTCATTACAGATTGGCGGTCCAACCCCCTCGGTGTACCTGCAAGGCGTTGATGGCGGACTCGACCATGTGGTGGTGGCCGGCGGCGGCGTGACCTCCAAGACCATCACGGGCATCGGCTTGGTCGCGCGTGCCGGCTCGGGCATCAAGACGCCCCAGGACTGTATCGGCAAGAAAATCGGAGTTCCGGGCCTGGGCGCCTTCCTGCACGTGACCTTTCGCGCTTGGCTCAAGCTCAACAACGTTGACTACCGCAAGGTCAATTTCGTCGAAGCGTCCTTCCCCCAGCATGGCGACCTGCTGCGAGGCGGCTCCATCGATGCAGTGGTCACCGCCGACCCCTTCATGAGCCGCATCACCGACAGCGGCGCCGGCTATGTAGCCTCGTACTACTCCACCTTCCTGCCCGACGGTAACCCCACCATCGTCTACGCCGCACGACGTGATTGGGCGCAGAAAAATGCCGCGACGATCAAGGCCTTCCGAGAGGCGGTGATTGAAGGAGCGGCCTTCATCCAGAATCCCAAGAACAATGACAAGGTGCGCGCGGCCATCGGCAAATACATCAAGCTGCCGCCCGAAGTGCTGGCCAAGATACAGATTTCGCCGCCCGGCCCGGTGGTCAACGAAAAGCAACTCAATTACTGGATTGGCCTGATGAAAGATCAGGAAATGCTCAAAGGCACGCCGAACGTGTCGCAGCTGATCGTCAAATAAGCAAGGGGTTGCCCCGGTCATGTCTGACGCTCTGCTGGATTTCCGGGGAGTGCACATCCATCTGGGTGGGCGGGAAATTGTCTCGCCCATCGATTTTTCGGTGGCCGCCGGCGAGTTCGTTTGCATCATCGGTCCCTCGGGTTGCGGCAAGACGACCCTGCTGCGGACGGCTGCGGGCTTTATGCCGCCTACGGGCGGTCAGGTGTTGCGCGCGGGTCGGCCGATAGACGGGCCCTCACGCGAGGTGGCCTTCGTGTTCCAGGACTATGGGCGTGCACTGCTGCCCTGGCGCACGGTGTCCGGCAATATTGCGCTGGCCCTGGAGGCGGCCGGCACCGCCAAGGCCGAAAGGCCCGCCCGCATTGCCAGGGTGCTGCAAACCGTGGGACTGCAAGCCCACGCAGATAAATTTCCCGCTCAACTGTCAGGCGGTATGCAGCAAAGAGTGCAGATTGCACGTTGCCTGGCCCAGGAGCCGCAGCTGATGATGATGGACGAGCCCTTTGGCGCCCTGGATGCGATGACGCGCGAGAGCCTGCAGGACGAGGTTTCGCGCTTGGTTCGCCAGACCGGACTGACGGTCTTGTTTGTCACCCATGACCTGGAAGAGGCCATCTACCTCAGTGACCGGGTGATCGCTCTGCGAGCCAATCCGAGCGCGGGCAAACCCAGCCTCGCGGCCATGGTCAGTGTGCCTATTGCCCGACCGCGCGATCAGTTGCTGACCAAAGAACACCCCGAGTTTTTGCGACTGCGTCGCGAGCTCTACGGGTATCTGGGGCATCACGCATGAGCCGGCGTCGTTCGCAGTCCCTGTGGCAACGCTTGCGGCCTTGGGTCTTCCCGCTGTTCTTGCTGTCGGTGCTGGAATGGACGGCCCGTACGGTCACACCGGGCAGCGATGCGGTGGCCCCGCCTTCCGAAGCCTTGGTGGCTTTTTTCCGCGCCCTTGGGTCGATCAGTGAAGATGGTGTCCTGCGTGCGTCACTCTTCACGCTAGGCAGTGCGGCCACCGGCTTAGGCATCGGCGGCGGCATGGGACTGGCGCTGGGCGTGGTGCTGGGTCTGTCACCGCGGGCGGCGTCCATGAGCTTTCTCAGCGTCGAGGTGCTGCGGCCCATCCCTTCGGTTGCACTGATCCCACTGGCCATGCTGGTGTTCGGCTTCGGCTTCCGAATGGAGGTCAGCGTGGTCGCCTTTGCAACCTTCTGGCCGCTGCTGATCCTGGCGCAGGCCGCCGCGCGCCAGGTCGAGCCCGGTTTGCTTGAAGTGGGGCGTGCGCTTGAACTGAGCCCCTGGTCGCGTATCGTCCAAATCGTGTTGCCCGCTATGGTGCCGCGCCTGTTTGTGGCGCTTCGACTGGGCGTGTCTATTGCGCTGGTGGTGGCCGTGACGGTGGAGATTGCCGCCAACCCGCACGGCATGGGCTACGCGCTGATGATTGCGCAGCAAAGCCTGGCGCCGGACCTGATGCTGGCATGGCTGGGATGGATAGGCGTGGTTGGCTATGCCATCAACGCGCTGGCCCTGCGCTTGCAGGAAGCGGTGGCTTGGCGCATGGGTGAACGACAGGACAGGACCCCCCCATGAGACCCCAAGCTGCTGTCTCCGTCCTAGCCAGCCTGGTGGTTCTGGCCGTGTGGGTGGGCCTGTGGTGGCTGATCAGCCACCAGGGCTGGGTGAGCCGGGTGTTCCTGCCGACGCCGGAGGCGACAGCAGAGAGTCTGGCCGCAGGTCTGCGCGGCGAGCTGTTGGCCTTCACCGGCCAGACCGTCCTTCGCATGTTGCTCGGCTGGTGGCTGGCCTCGCTGATTGGCATTGCGCTGGGCGCCGTGATCGGCGCATCGGAAACCGCACGCCGTTGGATTGCGCCTACCCTGGAATTCATCCGACCCTTGCCCGCCTCAGCGGTCATGCCGCTGGCAATCTCCTTGCTAGGCCTGAGCAGCGGCATGGTGCTGGCGGTGGTTGCCTTCGGCGCGATGTGGCCGGTGCTCTTGGCCACCGTGCATGGAGTGGCCTCGGTGCACCTGCGGCTGCGCGAGGTGGCCCAGGGCCTGCAGCTGTCACGAACCGCTTTCGTCCTGAAAATCGGACTGCCCAATGCAATGCCCGACATTCTGGCCGGCATGCGCCTGTCGATCACCGTTTCGCTGATCGTGGCGGTGGTGGGTGAAATGATTGCCTCGCAACCTGGACTGGGGCAGGCCATCTTGCTGGCGGCTCGATCGTTTCGCGCCAGTGAGCTATTTGCAGGCATTGCCTTACTCGGTCTGATTGGATTTCTCAGCAACGCCCTGCTTGCAATCACTGAACGCCGCCTGCTGAAATGGCAAGCGCCCTGAAACTTTACCAAGGAGACTGTGATGCCCAGAAAATTTGTCGACCTCTCGATCTTTCTAGAGAACGATGTGCTGAGCGACCCGCCCGCCTTCGCGCCCAAAATTCAATACTTCAATCATGAAAACACGTTCGAGCAGATTGAGCCCTTCTTTCCGGGTCTCAAGAAGCAGGATTTACCCGACGGAGAAGGCTGGGCTGTCGAGATGGTGCAGCTGTCGACCCACAACGGCACCCATCTGGATGCACCCTACCATTTCCACTCAACCATGGACGCCAAGAACGGCGGCAAGAAACCCGCCATAGCGATCCACGATGTGCCCTTGGAGTGGTGCTTCCAGCCTGGGGTCAAGCTCGACTTTCGCCACTTCGGCGATGGCTACGTGGTAACGGCGGCCGACGTGCAGGAGGAACTCAGACGCATTGGCCATACGCTCTCGCCGCTGGAGATCGTGGTGATCAACACCCGCGCAGGCTCACGCTACGGGAATCCCGACTATGTGTCAGCCGGTTGCGGCATGGGTTATGAAGCGACCATGTATCTGCTTGAACATGGCGTGCGTCTGACCGGCACCGACGCCTGGAGCTGGGACGCTCCATTCGTGCACACCGCCAAAAAATACGGTCAAACGCAGGACGCCTCGCTGATCTGGGAAGGGCATAAAGCAGGCCGCGATATCGGCTACTGTCATATCGAAAAGATGCACAACCTGGAAAGCCTGCCGCCGACGGGCTTCTACATTTCCTGTTTTCCCCACAAAATCCGCGGCGCATCGGCCGGCTGGACCCGTGCCGTGGCTATCTTTGACGACGCGCTGCTCGCCGCCTGAACGCAAGCTGGAACCACCATGCGTGCAAATCTGCTGAACGCAAGCCATGATGTAAGCCGACGCAGCTGGCTGGCCAGTGCCAATCCCGGGGCCGGCGACTTTCCCCTGCAGAACCTGCCCTTCGGCATCTTCCGAGAGAGTGGGGACAAGACCACCTTTCGCGCCGGCGTGGCCATCGGCGACCAAGTGCTGGATCTGCGCGCTGCGGATGGGTGCGGTCTGATCCAGGGTGAAGCTGCAGCGGCCGTGAAGGCCTGTAGCGGCGAGACGCTCAACGGTCTGCTGGCTTTGGGGTCACCGTCTTGGAGCGCCCTGCGCCGGGCGCTGTTTGACTTGCTCCTCGACAGCGCCACCGAAGCGACCCAGCAAGCGGTCAAGCGTTGCCTGATCCCGCAGGCGCAGATCGAGCATCGCCTGCCGACCCAGCCGGGCAACTACACCGACTTCTACACCTCCATCGACCACGCGCTCAATGTGGGCCGGCTGATTTTTCCTGAGCGACCTCTAACCCCCAACTTTCAGTGGTTGCCTATCGCCTACCACGGCCGCGTCTCGAGCATGGGGGTCAGTGGCCAACAATTTCACCGGCCCATGGGGCAAAGCTTGGCGCCGGGCGCAAGTGAGCCCACTTTCGGGCCCTGTGCGCGACTTGACTATGAACTGGAACTGGCCATCTACATCGGACCGGGTAACGCACTGGGGCAGCCCATCCATCTGAGCGAAGCCGAGGACCACGTCTTCGGAGTCGGCCTGCTCAATGACTGGTCGGCACGCGACCACCAGTTTTGGGAAATGGCACCCCTGGGACCGTTCCTCGGAAAGAACTTTGCCACGACGGTCTCACCTTGGGTCGTGACACTCGAGGCGCTGGCACCCTATCGCCTGCCCTGGACGCGCCCGGCCAGCCATCCACAACCCCTGCCCTATCTGGAAGCTGCAGCAAACCGCGAGTATGGGGCGATAGACATACAACTCGAAGTCTGGCTGAACACTTCAGCGCAGCGCAGAGCCGGTCGCGATGCCACGCGCCTGTCGTACACAAGCTTCCGGCATCAATACTGGTCGATCGCACAAATGGTGACGCAGCACACCGTGGGCGGCTGCAACCTGCAACCCGGCGATGTACTGGGCAGCGGCACCGTCTCTGGACCTGCACCGGGCGAGGCCGGCGCCATCATCGAACTGACAGAGGGCGGGCGCAAACCGCTCGATCTGGGGCATGGGGAGCAGCGGACCTTTTTGCAGGACGGGGACAAGATCACGCTCAAGGGCTGGTGTGAAAGGCCGGGTTTTGCGCGCATCGGCTTTGGCTCATGCAGCGGTGAGGTGCTGCCCGCGCGAACGACCTGAGCCATCGGTACCGCCGGCCGACCCTGCGTCCGCCCAAGCCCAGGGTGCCCTGCGCAGGCGCACCCGGCCCTGACCCCACACGATCAAAAGACCTGTGCAAATGGGTCGAGGGTCACATTCACCAGTATCTGACCCATAATCCGAAAAAAACCGAGGCTCAGCCTTCGCCGACATCCACACGCGGTGCCTGCGCTGCGACTGCAGCCCCATTTTTTCACGTGACTTCACCACTTAAACCCGAGGAGACCGACATGTCCATTCAAGAGCGAATCCAGTACCTGAACCCCGAAGGAACCGGGCCTGCGCAGGGCCTGTATTCGCACGTGACACGAGTGCCCGCCGGCACAGCCATGTATCACGTGGCCGGCCAGTTGGCTGTGGCCCGCGACGGATCGGTGGTGGGCAAGAACGACTTTGAGGCCCAATTTCATCAGGTGTTCAGCAACCTCAAGGACGTACTCACGGGACTGGGCGAGGACTTCGACAGCGTGGTGAAGTTCACCACACTCTTCGTGCACTCACAGGACATCGAGAAGTTCATGAGACTGCGTGCCGAGCTGTTTCCCAAGCTGTTTGCCACGCCCCTGTTTCCGCCCAACACCATCTTCGTGATCGACCGCCTGGTCAAAGAGGACTTTCTCTTCGAGGTAGAGGCGGTGGTGGCGGCCACAGCCCGGCGATAGGGCCCGGCTAGCCCCCAAGACTCATGGTCGCGGCGGATTCGGGCTAGGCCCCGTCTTGGGCTGGGAGCCAATCGCACGCAGGTCCTCAAAGGCCATGGGACTCTCGGCAACGTCGAGCGCCAAGGCAGGGCTTTTCGCATATTGCGCTTTCCGACAGTTGATCCACTCCCATGGCCGACGGCATTGAGACGACCCCGCTCTTTGGAGGAAGATCTTCGTGGGCCCAAATTTAAAATTATTGTTACTATCGAGCCCATCAATCCGATCAGACTCCATCCCATGCTGAGCAAAGAAGACAAAAAGTGGCCGCTGCTTCTATGCGCTGTGACTCATTCGGTTGCCTGGGCCCAATCGAGCCATCACGCAGGGAACGGTCTGGCCTTCCAATGGTCCAGCAGCAAGCTTAACGACCCACTGGTTTCTGGCGCCGATGGTTACGGGGCATCATCGCGATCCCACTCGGGCAGCGTGCGCTTTGATCACCTTCAGCCTCTCAATGACAACTGGCTTGTGGGGTTTGTGGCCGACTTCAATCTGTCGGAGCAAAAGGCCACACGCGGAAGCGGTAAGCCCACTGAAATAGAACTGGGCTACCCCTTGCTCGGCTATGTGTACTATCCCGGCGGCGTCAGCACCACCCAGCTCAAACGCAAATTGTCCTTGCATGCGCAGGTGGGCTATGCGTTCAACCCGTCTCAAATGGTGCTTGGCCGCGTAGGCTTTCACCGAAGCAGCGTAAAAGTGACCGGTGGTGGCCAGGGTAGCTTCGGCGGCTGGTGTCTGTCAGCCATCGAAGGTTGCCAGCTTGTAGTAGACATGCTGGGGGTTGCCTCTTCCAGCGGGGCCCGCCCGGGCCAGGCCAACTTGTCCGGCTACAGCATGGCCTTTGGGTATCGGCATAACCTGTCGAAAAACACCTTCGTGCAAATTGAGGCGCAGAAGGTTTTCTACAACAGGAGCGCCGCTTTGAATATCAAACCCAGCGTCCTGGACTTGGGTGCTGGTCTGGGCTTCCGGTTCTGATTCATTGAAGGGTCCTCTTTCCTGAGCGAAAGCGGGTCCGGCGGGGGCCCGCTTCGCTTTTCACTTCAGTCCGAGGCATGCGTCTTTACGAAGAACTGACCCGAGCGTGGGCCCGAGATCCCGGCAAGCCCGTGATTCGTTTTGAAGGACGAGACTGGACCTTTACCGAAATCGGGCAGGCAGTAGACCGGCTGGTCCTGCGAGTCGAGCAGGAAAGCGCTGATCCTGCCGCACGGATCGGAATCTCTGCCGGGGACAACCTCCACCGTTTCTTGGCCATCATGGCGTGCATGCACCAGGCCCGTACCTTCTTCACCGAAACGCCCACCGATGAATTCAGGGCCTTCAAGACTGGCTGGACCCTGACCGATACGGATGTCGCTCAGGCCTTGCATGGTCCGCAGGCTCCAGGCAAGGCCCCCATGGCCTACCCCTCGGCCGGATCAACGCTCCGCCTGGCCGCCACATCAGGTACAACTGGTCACCCCAAATGGGTTGCGATATCGGTTCAAGCCCAATGGGCCCGTATTTGCGAATCACGCGAACGCATCATCGTTGAGCGGGCTGAGGCAAATATGTTTCCCTGCGGACCTTCCGCATGGTTTGCCAGATTTTTCGGAGTGGCTGCGCACAGTCCGTTGGTATCGCTGGACACAGACGCCGACCACACCCTCGGGTTTTTATACGCCCACCCGGAGGCCAACGTCTACGCTTCACCCGATCAATTGATCTTTTTATTAAAGGCCATTGAGCGGTTTGACAAACCGAAACCTGAGCTGGGACGGGTAACCGTAGTGGGAGGGGTGGTTACGCCGCCCGTAGCCCAAGCCCTGGCCCGGCTGGGAGCGCAAGTCTTCAGCCAGTACGCCTCAACCGAATGCGGACACACGGCCCAGACTCCCTTCGAACTCCTTGACGACGCCTCGTGGGTACTAGGGCATCCTGCCCCCGGAGTCGAGATTCAAATTCGATCTCAGCAAGGCGATGTCTTGACCAACCATGTCGGCGGGCTAATCTGGGTCAAAACGCCCTACATGACCAACGCGTACATCGATCCTGAAACAGGCGCCTCCCAGTTTTTTCCGGGAGGCTGGTTTTGCTCAGGCGATTATGGCCACCTGGATGCCCAAGGCCGTCTCATTTACCAAGGGCGAGGCTCCGACGTCGTGAACCTGCGGGGCGCAAAACTGGACCTTCGGCGCGTGGATGACTTCTTCCTGTCGCAGCCCGCCATTGAAGACGCCGCCGCCTTTCTCATGCCGGGAGAATTGGGCTATCAAGAAGTCTGGGTAGCCGTAGTGACCCGGCAGCCCCTGCAGGCCCAAAATCTGGGGCCTGCAGCGCTGGCCCGCCTGGGTTATCTGCTAGCCCCTGCACGAATGATTGAGGTTCGCCATATCCCGAGAACCCCTACCGGCAAAATCAGGCGCCAGGAAATGACGGTGCAAATGATGAAGGTGATGACCCACATCCGATGAGTCACTGTTGGCAAGCGTTCAATGCACAGGCGCTTGTGTGTACGGGTCTGAAGCCGTCTGAGGATCCCACCTGAGCAAATTTCCCTGGTTTAGTGAAAGCTCGACCTACTCCTGAGCGGCCACCGATCGATCCAACAGCCGACCAAGCCGCAGCGCCTGGCCCTGCAGTTGCGCGGCGATCTCAAGTCGTCGAGTGTGATCGAGTCTTGACGAGATGGCAGCCACACTGATGGCGGCCATCGGTACAACCGTGGGGATGATCACGCCCACTGCGGCAGTGCCCGGGTGCACCGCTCCGTCGAGGAAGGCGAAGCCCTGTTCTCGCCCTTGCTCCACCCATTCGCGCACGCGATCCACGGTGAGAGACGACAACTTGGGGTAACGCTCGGCATGGCCGGTGATGATGTCTTCGGCCTCTGCCGGGGGCAAGGCGCAAAGGATGGCCAGACCGCCAGCGCCAACGCCCAGCGGACGCCGTACCCCGACATCGAGCGTGAGCGCCTTGATTGGGTAGTCTCCCAGCGCCCGGGCCGAGCAGACGGCCTCATTGCCACGCCGCTCGCTGAGGTACACCGTATCCTGCGTGAGATCCGCCAGGGTAGCCAGGGTGTTCTCACACCTTTGGGCCAACTGAAACCGCGGCTGGGCCAACAGCCCCAGCTCGTAGAGCAAGGGGCCCAACAGGTATTTGCGCGTCACAGGATGGCGCTCAAGAACGCCCTCGGCCTCCAGGCGCTGCAGCATTCGAAAGCAGGTGGAGCTGGGCAAGCCACTGGCTGCCGTGATATCGCCCAGGCGCATACCACCGCGCCCCCTCGAAGCGACAACCCGCAGCAGGTTGACCACCCGCTCGATGCTCTGTGTGCCCCCGGCTGCGGCGCTGGTATGGGCGCCGGCGCTCATGGGTCATAACCGCCGGGCCAAGCCCGGCATGGCTGATTTGATTTCCACAATACGGCAAATCCTCGGGTTTGCGAGGGCCAGCCGTGCCTTGATGTTTGCTTCAATTGAGCCCATCCCTTCAAGATCGAAATTGCCAAATCGTGGAAATCGTAGCAGAGCGAATTCCCCAGACCATGACCGAGAAAATCCTTGCCCGCGCCAGCGGACAGGCTTTTGTACGGGCTGGGCAGGAGATCGAGGCCCGCCCGGACTTCGTCATCAGTTATGACTTCCCGGGCTACACCGATGTTTTTTTTCGCGAAGCCCGCGAGGAGTTTGGGGTCGAGAAGGTAGACACACCCGAGCGTTTTGTGCTCTTCATCGATCACATGGTGCCGGCAGCCAATCCCAAGGAAGAGGAGCTGCACAAGATCACACGCGCCTGGGGCGCGGCGCAGGGGGTGCCGGTGCACGAACGGCGAGGCATCGGGCACCAGGTGTCTGCCGAGCTAGGTTATGCCACGCCGGGCGCCTTTGTGGTGCACTTCGACGGTCACGTCAGCCAGCTTGGCGCTTTCGGGACCTATGCCTTTGGTGCGCGCAAAGGGGTGCTGGAAGCCTATGTCTCACCGACCCTGGCCATGACCGTGCCGGCCACAGTCAAGATCGTGGTCACGGGGACCTTGCAGGCAGGCGTGATGGCCCGCGACGTCTTCCATCATCTGGTGCGTGTGATGGGCCCGTCCTCTTGCGCCTTCAAGGCGGTCGAGCTGGCCGGGCCCGTGATCGAGGCGATGAGCATCGAAGGGCGACAGACCCTTTGTGGCCAAGCGATGTTCCTGGGCGCCAACACCATGCTGATTGCGCCAGATGCGCGCACTCTGGCTTACACGAAAGACCGTGCCAAGCTGGACCTGGCCCCTGTTTATCCGGATGCCGACGCTGCCTACGAACGAGTGGTGACGGTTGATGTTTCCGACCTAGAGCCTATCGTGGTCATTCCACCCAGCCCGGCCAATACGCGCGATCTGCGCGACCACGTCGGTCTTGAGGTCCACGCCGGCTATCTCGGCTCTTGTGCCAGCGGTCGGCTTGAAGATCTGAGAATTGCAGCCCAGGTGCTGCGGGGCCGGCAGGTCAAGCCGGGTTTCCAGCTGCATGTGGTGCCAACCTCGCAGGCCATCATGGCTCAGGCTGCGCGCGAAGGCCTGCTGGAGTGCCTGGTGGAGGCCGGGGCCTTCGTCAGCTCTCCCACCTGTGACTACTGCTATGGCCGCATTGCAACCATGGCCGACCAACAACGCGCCGTCTCCACCGGCACGCTCAACACGCCAGGCCGCATGGGCAGCGTAGACAGTGAAATCTACATCTGCAATGCCGCCGTGGTGGCGGCCTCGGCCATCGAGGGGCGCATTGCCGATCCCCGACCCTATCTGGCCTGAAGGCAGCCATGACATTGCCCAATCTGCGCGGTCGTGTGGCCTGGGTCTTCGACGAGGAAGACTACGATATCGATCTGATCATCGGGGTGCGCAACATCAAGATCACCGATGTCAAGGAACTGGCGGCGCTGGCCATGTCCGACCGCGATCCAAACTTTGCAGCGAGCGTACAGCGCGGCGACTTGCTGGTCGGGGGACGCAACTTTGGCTATGGCCACCCGCACTACCCGGCCATGCGGGCCATGCGCCACCTGGGGATTTCGGGGGTGGTGGCCGAGTCCTTTTCACCCGGCTTTTTCCGTGGAGAAATCAGCATGGGCTTTCCGCTGATCACCTGCCCCGGCATCCTGGCACAGGTGAAGCGCGGCGATGAGATCGAAGTCGACTGGGCAAACGGATGCGTGCGTCACCTCGGTTGCGGTAAAAGTCTGCCCTTGCAGCCGCTCAATGCCGCCGAACGCAAAACCCTGGAAGCCGGAGGCTTGATTCCCTACCTCAAGCAGCGCTTGGCACGCAGCGCAGGAGCACACCCATGAGCGAACAACGTCTTTGGCTCAAGCAGCGTCTGGCTGAAGGCTCTACGGTCTGGTTTGCAGGCGCTCAGGACGCCTTGTCTGCGCTGCTGGTGGATCAGTCAACCTTCGACGGCGTGTTCACCACTGGCTTTGGCATCTCGGCTTCGCTGCTGGGTCAGCCTGATATGGAGCTCTACACCCTGAGCGAGAACCTGGGTGTGGTCGACCATATCGCCAACGTCGTACGCAAGCCCATCTTTTCCGATGCAGACACCGGCTACGGCAATGTGCTCAACACCCAGCGGACTGTGCGCGCCTTCGAGAAAGCGGGTGTGGCTGCGCTGTCGATTGAGGACCAGGTGAGCCCCAAGCGCTGCCCGGCGGCGGCCACCAGCTCGATCACCCTGCCCGTGAGTGAGGCCGTGGCCAAAATTCATGCAGCGGTTGATGCTCGAGTCGACCCCAACCTGTTGATCGTGGCCCGCACAGATGTCATGGATCCGCAAGAGGCGATGGACCGTGCAGCCCGATATGCCGAGGCCGGCGCTGATCTGATCCAGCCCATCTCCCGCACCTTCAGCACCTATGACGATCTGGTCAAGCTGCGCCAGGCCTGCGGCCGCCCCCTGTCGCTGCAACTGATGGAGGGCACCTGGATGGCAGCCCTGCATCGCTCACAGATCGAGGCTGTGGCCGGCATGGCCACTTATCCCATCGTTGGCCTGCTCAGCGTGGTCCACGCCTTGCGGGCCAACCTTCAGGCGCTGGCCGAGCGCTGCGGACAGCCCATGGGCGAGCTGCCCTGCCCGCGCACCACCATGGTCGAATTCAAGCAGCTGATCGGCTGGCACGACCTGGAAAAGCGGCAAGAGCGTCTGGAATTGGGCGACTCCAGGCGGCACCCGTGAAATAGCCCCAGCACCTGCCTGACCGTATTTGCCTCCCATTCCAACAACCCACCTTCAGAGGAGACCTTCCATGTCCATCAACCGCCGTCGCGTCAGCGCTGCCCTGTTGGGCTCTGCGCTCTCACCTGCCTTGCCGGCACTGGCTCAGACCGCCGCCTTCCCGAACAAGCCCATCCGCATCATCGTGCCGTATCCGGCTGGCGGGGCGACCGACGTATCGGCACGACTGGTGGGCCAGCGCTTGCAGGAAGAACTCAAACAAGCCGTGATCGTGGATAACCGGCCGGGCGCCAGCGGCAATCTGGGCATGCAAGCCCTGCTGCAAAGCCCGGCTGATGGTTACACCCTGGCCATGAGCCTGACCGGCATGCTCTCGATCAACCCGGCCACCTATGCCAAGGCCGGCTTCACCGCCAATGACGTCGCACCTATCGCTCGCGTGATGCTGGCCCCCTTGGTGCTGGTCGTTCCGCTGAACTCTCCGTGGCGCTCGGTGCAGGACCTTGTTGCTGCCGGCAAAGCCGCCGGTAAGGGTGGATTGCCCTATGGCTCTACGGGCGCCGGCGGTATCTCGCACGTCGCATCGGAGCTGGTGAACGCGGCAGCCGACGGCAACTTCACCCATGTACCCTACCGCGGAGGCGCGCCCCTGGTACAGGCGCTGCTGACCAACGAGGTCCGCTGGGGTCTTCTCGGAACCGCCGATGCCCGCGCGCAAATTCAAGGCGGCAAACTCAAGGCTCTGGGCCAGTTGCGTGCTACACGCTCGGAATTGTGGCCCGACCTGCCGACACTGACAGAACAAGGCCTGCGCGGCGGGGTCGACTTCGACATGTGGTTCGGGCTGGTGGCGCCGGCCAAGACCCCCGCCCCCGTTCTCGCGATGCTCAACCAGAAGGTGGCGCAGATCGTGGCAGAGCCCGAATTCCGTCGTCGCCTCAGTGAACTGGGCGGTATCTCGCCCACCACGGGCAACACCACCGAGGCGTTCAACGAGGTGATCCAACGCGAACTGGCAGTACTGCCCAAGAAAGCGCTGGAGTTGGGCCTCAAGCTCGACTGAAACCATGTGCGGGCTCATATGAGGTGTCTCGTATGAGCCCCAGACGGTTGATCAAGCGGCAAGGCTTGAATAGGGATCTGGCCCAACCGTGCAAACTTGTCTCATCCCCCTGCGATGGTCTTGAAAGCCATGCAGGCCAATTGATTTCCGGGTTGAGCGCCTGACTCAAAAGCGGCGCAGAGCCCTTGCTCGAGGTCGGTTCTGCCTACCTTGCCCGCCCTGCGCAGGGCCTTCAGGCCTGAGACAACCTCGGCTTTACCTGATGGCACCATGCCAAGCCTCTCCCGAAAGACTTCACTGGCGTTTTGATGCCCGCCGGAGCGGACAATTTGCTCCAACAATCAAGCCGGACGGATGGTTAGCAAAGCGTTGCGCGTGATCAGGCCGATACGGACAGCAGCATGCAGGTCACATTACCCAAGCTTGCGAAGGCCCCTTGCCCAGCAGCAAGCCGTCCGCATAACGGGAAAGTCAGCATCAAATGTAAGGATTTGTAAGATTAAATTCCCGAATCGATGCAAAGTACCGCGCTGAACTCTCATGCAAATGCGCAGCCGCCCACCTGAAAAGTCTGGCCCGAGCACTCACGATTGCTGGGCGTGGTCTCGGCCGCTATGCCGATTTCTTGTTGGTGTGGTCCTGGCGCTTGCAGGTCTTGCGCAGGCAGGGGCAACTTCTTCGCAATTGATCCTCGAGCGTGGCTTCTGGGAAGACGTCACTGCCGTCGCACCGCTTGCGGATGCTAAGCCTCAAGCCTACGCCTCGTTTGAGGGGCACTTCAGCCGGGGATACTCAGCATCGGCCCACTGGATACGCCTCAAACTTGATGCAAGCGCCACACCCATCGGATTGCGCGTGACGCCCGCCTGGCTTGACGAGATCACGGTGTACGACGAGCTCCATCCGGAGGCACCACAGCGCGGAGGCGACCGCCAACCTTTAGGGGTAAGCGTGGCACCGGTCATGGGCTACAGCTTCACATTGCCGGCCTCAGCGGTTCCGCGCCATGTCTGGATACAGCTGCGCACCACCAGCGCACAACAGTTGCAAGTCGAAGCTATGCCGGCTCAGGAGTTGGTCGCAGCAGAGACGCGCGCTATCGTCTGGGCATGCTTGTATAGCTCGGCTCTGATGCTGATCTTATTGGCCTTGCTAGGGGCCTGGCTGGTTCAACGAGACGCCGTACTGGGTGCTTACCTGCTGCGTCATACGGTTTACCTGATTTACGCGGTCAGCTACTTGGGGTTGCCCTTGTGGCTTCTCGATAGTCAGGTGCCAGCCAGCGTATTTCATGTCGTTCTCAGCTTGTCCATCACGGCTCTTTTACCCGTGGGCTTATGGTTTGACATCACCCTGCTCAAGACCTATCAGCCCCATCCCAAGCTGCTGCGCACTGCTCAAGGCCTGTGTATCCTGAGTCTGTCTTTACCGATCTTTTGGCTCGCCGGGTATGAACGCAGCGCCGTACATGCCACAGTGCTGGGATTGATACCAGCGGCCATACTGGTTTTTGCCATCGCTGTTTCGACGCGACCGTCACCTCAGGTAGAGCAGATGATGTCCAAGCGCGTCATGCTCCTGTATTACACCCTGATCCTGAGCAGTCTTTTCATTGGACTACTCGGTAAGTTGGGGATAAATCAACCGGCGGCCTGGTCCCAATATCTGCTCATCCTGCACGGCCTCGCCTCAGGAATGGTCATGACCATGATTTTGATCGTGCGAGGTCAACGCCAATACCGCCAGAACCAGCAAATGCGATGGCAACTTCAAAAATCCCAGCAAGCCTTCGAGCTCGAGCAGCGCCGTCGCCAAGAGCAGTCGCAATTTCTGCATATGCTCATGCACGAACTCAAGACTCCGCTGTCGATCGTCTCACTCGCGCTCGGCAGTCGTCGCAACCGCGAGGAATACCAGGAACACGCCAGTCGGGCCATCAAGGACATGAAGGCCATCATCGACCGCTGCGTGCAGGCAGATCAACTCGGACAACTCAGTCTCCAGCCCAACGCGGATGAGCTCAAACTCAAAGAGTTTTTGACGGATCTGACGCAGAAAATCCCCCGACTCTCATCGCGACTGCGGCTGATGCTACCCAGCCAGTTGCCGAACCTAAAAAGTGATCGTCAATTGCTAGAAGTGGTGCTGATCAACCTGCTGGATAACGCGGCCCGGTACGGTGATGAATACACGCCCATCACCCTGCGGGCCGAACAAAGTCATCGAGGCGACCGCGCCGGGCTTGAGCTGTGCGTGAGCAATACGCCGGGGCTGGCAGGCTGGCCCGATCCCGATCGACTCTTTGAAAAATACTACCGATCCAGCGGCGCCCAGCGTGAATCCGGCTCGGGCCTCGGGCTGTTCCTCTCGCGCCAGCTGGCGCAGACGCTCGGAGGCTCTCTGGAATACGTTCCGTCACAGCGATATGTGGAGTTTGTACTTTGGATACCGCTGACCCCCTCCTGAACATCGTACTGATCGAAGACAACGACACCTTGCGTCTGATGCTCAGGCGGGAGCTGGAGGATGTGGGCCACCGAGTCACAGCTCTTTCGTGCGCCGAAGAACTCGAGGACGAGGCTCACGGAACACTGGCCGATATTTTTTTGATCGACCTGAACCTGCCCGGCGAGGACGGCTTGAGCTTGGCCCAGCGTGTGCGCGCTGCCCACCCGCTGGCCGGCTTGATCGTGGTGACCGCAAGGTCATCATTGAAGGACAAGATCGAATCCTATGCGCGAGGCGCCGACCTTTATTTGGGTAAGCCTGTAGAAGTTCAGGAGTTGTGTGCCGCAGTGGCGGCTCTGGGACGCAGACGCGAGCGGGTCGATCACCTGCTCCAACACGAAAAGGGCTTGACGCTCTCACAGAAGCACATGACATTGACCCGGGACGGCCATCTTCACACCCGTTTAAATGCTGCCGAGACCGCCATGCTGGTTGCCTTCTGCCGCGCCCCGAGTCAACGGCTGGCCTATTGGCAAATTGCCGAAACAATTGGACTGGATCTGCAAAACTATCCCAAGACCAGCCTGGAAGTACGTATTGCCCGGCTGCGTAAAAAACTGATCGATGCGGGCGCTGAGCCGAACTGCATCGAAGCGGTACGTGGGCATGGCTATCAGCTTTGCCTACAGGTAAAGCTGGTGTAGCAGTCCCCGATGAAAACCCGGCTAAGTTCGGCCGGAGGGAACTCATGAGTGTCCGGCCCCTGCTCATCAGGAGGGGCACGGCAGTACCCGCGGCGCTTGTCGCCGGTGATGCAGACATCCGCCACGCCACGATTGCCTCCATCACCGTTTTCGGACATCCGAAGCTAAAACAGTAACTCCCCGAAGTTTCGCCGCGCGTTGTACTTTAGGGTTAGTCGCTCATCACATTGCGACTGGGCATTTGCAAGGAATTGTAAGGCCCCCCCTCCTCTGCTTGCCTAAGCTCGTCAGACGGAGGCATCCCTTCGGGATCACACATGCGAGCTTTTATGGGCCTTGGACTTGGCGGCGCTTTTGCGAACCGGTTGTACACCGGCGGTCGGCATTGGGCGTCTGTTTTTTTCGTGGCCAAGCTATCGCTACTCTGTAGTTTGGCAAATGCGCAAACTCCACCCGACGCTGGCAGTATTCGGCAACAGATTGAGCAGCCGAGGGTGCTGCCGGTGATGCCTGCTGCTGCGCCAAGCGCAGCCCCGCCGCCCGAAATTCGCCCCCCAATCGGGCTATCGGTTTCGGTCAAGGGCTTTCGCTTCGCGGGGAACACCCTGGTCGATACAGAGTCGCTCACCGCTGCTGTCGCACCTTTTGTGAACCAGACACTCGACTTTGCCGGCTTGCAGCGCGCGGCCGATGCGGTGGCGACGGCCTACCGCCAAGCCGGTTGGATTGTGCGGGTTTACCTGCCCGAGCAGGATGTCACAGAGGGTTTGATTGCCTTGCAGGTGATGGAGGCGCGCTTTGGCGGCGTTCGCTTCGAAGGAGAACGATCCAAGCTGGTCTCCCGCGAGCGAATCGAAAGTTTCTTCAGGTCGCGCCAGCGGGTCGACGAGCCACTTGGATCGAGCACGCTCGATCGTGCACTGCTGCTCAGCGACGACATACCCGGTGTGAGCGTGGCCGGCACGCTCGCACCAGGTTACTCCGATACGCAAACGGTGCTCGTGCTGCAGACTACCGATGAACCGGCGGCATACGGTGATGTGACGATCGACAACACCGGCTCCCGTTCGACCGGCAATATTCGGCTGGCGGCCAATCTGAACTTCAACAGCCCCCTGGGCGTGGGCGATCTGGTGTCGATCAACGCGCTGCGCACGCGGGGCAGCGAATACGGACGGATCAGCATGACCGTTCCTGTTGGGTCAGACGGTCTGCGGATTGGGGTCAACGCATCGACCCTCAACTATCGGGTGGTTGAGGGGGCTGGCGCTTCGGCCGCGATCCCCATTCGCGGCGAGTCTGACAGCGTGGGCCTGGATCTGAGCTACCCGATTCACCGCGGGCGGCTGAGCAACCTCTCTCTTCTGGCTGGTGCCGATCGCAAGGGCTTCTTGAACCGCGATGCGCAGGTCCGCTCCGATTACAGCAGCCAGAGCGTGCGCCTGGGACTTTCGGCTAATTTGTTCGACAAGATCGGCGGTGGTGGCGCCAACTCGATCTCGCTGCAGTGGGTGACCGGGCGCCTGGCCGATATGCGCGTGCATACCCAGCTCGAGACGCTACCCAGGCGCTTCCACAAGCTGGTGTATGGCGCCTCGCGCCAGCAGGCACTCAGCGAGGATCACTCCATCTATGTGAGTCTGACGGGCCAGCATGCTGGGCGCGCGCTCGATTCCTCGGAGAAGTTCTTCATGGGCGGGGCCAGTTCGGTTCGCGCCTACCCGGTCAGCGAGGTGGGCGGCGAGCGCGGCCAAGTGCTCTCTGCGGAGTGGCGTTGGCGACCGTTGCCGGAAATCGCCGTCACCGGCTTTGTCGATTGGGGCCGCGTACTCGCTTTGCCGGCCACAGCATCCGATCCCAGGCGCGAACTGCAGCTGCGCGGAAGGGGGATGTCCCTGGCCTGGCAGGCACCCTACGGCTGGACGCCTAAGTTCACCTGGTCACGACGCAACGGTGAAAACCCGCAACCCACAGCGGCCGGAACCGACAGCGATGGCACGCGAAAACTCGATCGCTACTGGTTGAGCCTAACCAGGACGTTTTGAGCGCCATGAACAAGTCCTTCCTGAGCATCTGGAACTCAACTAAAAAGGTCTTTGTAGCCGCAGCTGAGACCACCTCGGCACGCGGCGAACGCTGCGCATCGTCGCAAAGGATTGCCGCCGCAGCACTGATCGGCGCATCCGCCGTGCTTTCAAGCCAGGCCCAGACGCCTCCGCCGACGAACGCACTGCCGACGGGCGCTCACGTGAGCGCCGGCCAGGCTGCGATCACGCAGAACGGCGCTCAGATGCTCATCCAGCAGACCAGCTCCCGTGCGGCGATCAACTGGCAGAGCTTCAACGTCGGACGTGACGCGCAGGTGCAGTTTCAGCAGCCAAGCGCTGACAGTGTGGCACTCAACCGCGTCCTCAGTAGCGATCCTAGTCAAATCTTTGGCCGTATCACCGCCAATGGCCAGGTGATTCTCACCAACCCAGCAGGGGTCTATTTTGGCCGCAGCGCGCGCATCGATGTGGGCGGGCTCATCGCCACCACAAAGGCCATCAGCGATGCCGACTTCATGGCCGGACGAAGCCGCTTTGAGCGTCAGGCTGGCTCTGGGACCGTGATCAACGAGGGCGAGCTAAAGGCCAAGCTGGGCGGCTACATCGCGCTGCTGGCGCCGGAGGTGCGCAACAGCGGGGCGATCCTTGCGCAAAAGGGCACGGTAGCCCTGGCCGCTGGGCAGGTCGTCGATCTGCACTTTGACTCAAACAACCGGCTCACCAGCATCCGGGTGGAGCCGGCGCAGATTCAGACGCTGATAGACAACCGCCATGCGGTCGAGGCCCCGGGTGGGCTGATCATCGTGGCGGCACACTCCTTTGACCGGCTGGTCGGTGGTGTGGTGCGCAACAGCGGTCGCATCGAGGCCCAGGGCCTGCAGCAGCAAGGCGGACGCATCATCCTCTCGGCCAGCCGCAAGGTGGACAACACGGGCCTGGTGAGCGCCAACGCAGCACTGCCGCAGGGCGATACAACGGCGGGCACGCCCATCGCTCCGGCCGGCAAGATCGAGATTGCCGCGCCCGAAGTGGTCAATGCGGGCACCATCGCCGCCATGGGCGCGGGGACGCAGCCCGGCGGCAGCATCCGCATCGAGTCCCAGCGCTTTGAGCAAACCGCGCAGGGCAGCCTGGTGGTCGATTCGCCCGCTGCAGGCGGACAAATCACCGTGACCGCGCGCGAGTCGGCGCGGGTGGCGGGCCGGGTCAGTGCGGCCGGTGGCGTTGTTGTCCCGGTAAACCTGCCCCTACCGTCTGTGCAGGCCGAAGGGCTGTCCTCCACGGCCAGCAGCGATCCGGCTGGACCTGTGGCCCTGGGAGCTTCGAATCCGCGGGCTCTGTCTATACCCTTCACCACGGACGGCACAACCTCAGTCCAGGCGGTGGTTCTAGGTGCGCCGCTGCCTGAGCCCGCTATCCTGCCGGCTTTGGTGCGGCCCACGATCGCTCCTCAGGCGGCCGAGATACAGGCGGGAGGCACCATTCACATCAGTGCGCCGCAACTGGTGCTGCAGGATGTTCGAATGGATGCCTCGGGCAGTCGCGGCGGCAGTCTGCGGCTGCAGGCTGAACTGAGTCCGGCCGAGCCGGCCCCGCCAGAGCCGCCCACAGACCCGCGCGAGCCGGGACGGCTGGCAATTCTGGGCCACAGCGCGCTCAGTGTTCGCGGGCGCAGCGGTGCCGGCGGGCTCATGGCGATCACCTCCGATCACATTGAGCTGCGCGATGCCACGCACATCGATGCCACGGGCACGACGGGGGGGGGGCAGGTGCTGGTCGGCGGGGACTGGCAAGGTGGCACAAACACCGAGCGTCGGGTGTTTGTGGACCCCGGTGCGCTGCATCAGGCCACCACCGTCACCATGGATGCGGGTGTGGCGATTGACGCCAGCGCGACCGAGAATGGACGAGGCGGGACCCTCATTCTTTGGTCGGATGTGAGCAATCCAAACTCGATCACCGCTGCGCATGGAACCCTTCATTCCAAGGGCGCAAGCGCAGGCGGCGATGGGGGACAAATCGAAACCTCTGGGCGTGACCTCAGGGTCGATGGCGTTCGGGTGTCCACGACGGCACCCTTAGGGCAAACCGGAGACTGGCTGCTCGATCCGTATGACATCACGATCTCCAATGGGGGCACCAATGTAGGTGACACTTTATCCGGGGCCACCCGCACCTACGCCGCCACCAGCGGCTCTGCTGTCATCAACGCCAGCGTCCTGCAGTCCGCTTTGCAGTTCAGCAACGTGACGGTTTTTACAGGGGATTCGGGTGGCCAAAGCGGTAACATCACCGTGACCGCGCCCATCACAGTCGACGGAGGCAATACCCTTGAGCTCAAGGCCGCGGGCAGCATCTTCATCAACGCGGACATCACCCGTGGGAGCACGGG
>CAZATV010000013.1:0-52241 GCA_964488145.1 uncultured Polaromonas sp. | reverse complement strand
GATGGCGCGGGGCACGGAAGTCCTCGGGAATGAATGGGGGGTGGCAGTCCGCAGGCTGCGCCGCGGACGGGGACGAGAGGTTACGCGAAGCGCGCCCAGCGCGTGGAAGGTACAAATGAGGACCTCTTGCGCCCCGCGTCCGATCAGACTCTTGGCGCGTTCACGCATCTCGGCGGCCGCCTTGTTGGTGAAGGTGATGGCGGCGATGCGCGAGGCGGGTAAGCCCGATCGGATCAGGTGACCGATCTTGTGGGTGATCACCCGCGTCTTACCCGAGCCGGCTCCGGCCAGGACCAGGCAGGGACCCTGGATGAAATACACCGCCTCGAGTTGGGCGCGATTGAGGGTAGGCGATGGGGAGGAGGGATTGTGCATGCGTGGGACGGGACCGGCCGGCTCCGTGACCCGGCAAAGCGCGCCATCATAGGCCCCACTGCCCGGGCCGCAGGGGCAGGCTCGAAGCTGGCATGTGTTTTTGCGGGTAAGCGCCTGACTTTCCCATGGGCCACCGGCTTGGAGGAGGCGGCGTTCGCGCGCCTGCGGCCACGGTGGCGGCCCTGTGCTGGCCGGTTCTCCGGTGTGACAGGTCATGGTCGAGCATCGCTTTGGGGCAGTCGACAATAGGGGTCATGACAGCTGTCTTGCTGCAGACCTTCCCTTTTTTCGCGCTGGTGTTGTGCGGCTTCTTGGCCGCTCGCCTGAATTTCCTTCCGCTGTCGGCCATCACGGGGCTCAACGCCTTCGTGCTTTACTTTGCCTTGCCGTGCATGCTGTTTCGGTTCGGCATCGACACGCCGGTGGCGCAACTGCTCGATATCCGGCTGGCCTTGCTGTACCTGCTCTGTGCCTTGCTGGTGGTGTCACTGGCCGTTCTGTTGGCTCGCAGCCAGGGTCTTACCTGGAATGATTCGGCCTTCGGCGCCCTGGTCGCCACGTTTCCCAACACCGGCTTCATGGGGGTCCCGCTGCTGGTCTCCTTGATCGGGGTGCAGGCAGCCGGTCCGGCGATTGTCACCATCCTGGTGGATCTGGTGTTGATCAGCTCCTTGTGCATCGCGCTGTCACGGCTTGACAGCGCAGACTTGCAGGGCGCCGAGCGTGCGGCTGGCCAGGCGCTCAAGGGGGTGCTGTCCAACCCCATGCCCTGGGCGGTTCTGTTGGGCGCGATGGCCTCCGGACTGGAGGTCGAACCGATCCCACCGATCATGAAAACCATCGGACTGCTGGCCGATGCAGCCTCGCCGGTGGCGTTGTTTACCATCGGCGCGGTCCTGGCGCGCTCTCAGATGGCCAGCACCGGTCGCGCCGTGTTGCCCTCCGGTGAGGAGGCCACCGTGGTTCTGATCAAACTGGTGGTGCATCCCTGTCTGGTGGCTGGCCTGGGAGCGCTGGCCATGGCCAGCGGCTTCAATCTCAACGTGTTTTCGGTGACCGTTGCGACCCTGGTCGCTGCCCTGCCCAGCGCCAGCAATGTGTCCTTGCTGTCCGAGCGATTCGGAGCCAATACGGCGCGCATCGCCCGCATCATTTTGTGGTCGACGGCTCTGGCGTTTCTGACGTTTTCAGTGGCCGTGTCCTGGTTGCTTTGAGTCGGTGCCGAGCCCCTGGACCGCTTGCCGTCGGCTCAGATGCTCAGCGGATCTACATCCAGCGCCCAGCGCAAGAGCCGCTTGAAGGCCGGCTGCGCGCGCAGTTCGATCAGCACAGTTTGCCAGGCACTCATGAAGTGCTGCAGGGCCGGTCGGGAATCGCTCTCGAGCAGCATCTGCGCCCGCTCCACGTTGGCCAGCCTCTGCAGCGGCATGGGAACGGCCGGATAGAGCTGCACCCGGTCTCCCCCGGGCAGGCCCTGCTGCACCGCCGCTTGCGCCGCAGCGCGCAGGAAGTCCTGCGCCAGCTCCTGCGTGGACGCCTCGGCGCGCAGCAAAGCCGCATGACTGAACGGAGGCAGCCCTGCGGCTTGACGGTTGCCCAGTTCCTCCTGGGCAAAGCCTTCGTAGTCGTATCGACGCAGGGCTTCAAAAAGCGGGTGATGGGGGTGAAAGGTCTGCACCCACATTTGCGCTGCAGCGCTTTGCCGCGCCTGACGGCCGGCGCGTCCGGCCGCCTGCATCAACAGGGCGAACAGGCGCTCGGGCGCGCGAAAGTCACTGGAGAACAGCGAGCCATCGGGATTGATCGCCGCCACCAGCGTGATGTTGCGAAAGTCATGGCCCTTGGTGATCATCTGCGTGCCCACCAGGACATCGGTCTGGCCGGCGTGCACCTGCGCCAGCTGTGCCTGTAAGGCGCCTTTGAGCCGCGTGCTGTCAGCATCAATCCGCGCTACGCGCACCGGTGAGCCGTCGGGTCGTGTCAAAGTGGCCAAAAGCGCGGTGACCTGCTCCTCCAGTTGCTCGGTTCCACGGCCGAGGGTGGTGATATCCACATTGCCGCAGTCCGGGCAGCCGCGCGGCACCGGATCGGTGTAGCCGCAGTGATGGCAGCGCAGGGTTCGGTCGAGTTTGTGGAAGACGCGGTAGGCGCTGCAGTGCGGGCATTGGCTTTTCCAGCCACAGGCATGGCAGGCCAGTACTGGCGCATAGCCGCGGCGGTTCAGAAAGATCAGCGACTGTTCGCCGCGTGCGATGCGCTCGGCCAGGGCCTTGAGCAGCGGCGGGGCCAGCAGCGCGCCCTTGGGCTGCTGGGCCATGTCCAGCAGTTGCACGTGTGGCGGTGCGTCGCCCGCCGATGAACCCGCCCGCAGGGGCATGTCCAGGCGCAGATAGCGCCCGCTGCGGCAGGCTTGCCAGCTCTCCAGCGAGGGCGTGGCCGAGCCCAGCAACACCTGGCAGGGGGCAGTGACCCCACCGGTCTTGCCGGTCCGGCCGCTCTCGAGGTGGGCCCGGTAGATCGCCAGATCGCGCGCGGAGTAACGGGCGCCCTCCTGTTGTTTGTAGCTCGGATCGTGTTCCTCATCGACCACGATCAGGCGCAGGGACGGCACCGAGGCCAACACCGCCATGCGGGTGCCCAGCACCACACGGGCCTGGCCGGTGTGAGCGGCCAGCCAGCTCTTGAGGCGCTGCGCCGGTGTCAGGGCGCTGTGAAGCGCGACTACGGCGCCGGCCCCCAGAGTGGCGAATCGATCCTGCAGCCTCGATTGCAGTTGCGGCGTCAGATTGATCTCTGGCACCAGAATCAGGACCTGCGCCTGGCTATCGTCCTGCAGCACCCGTTCTGCAGCCCTCAGATAAACCTCGGTCTTACCGCTGCCTGTAGCGCCAAACAGCAGGGCCGGACGGTCGGCGGCCGCGAAGTTCTGCAGGGCCTGGGCTTGCTGCTCGCTGAGCGTGGGCCGCAGCGGCTCGGTCGGCTCCGGTGCCGCAGGCGGCTTGCTGCGGGCGTGGCGTTTGAGGCGGCGGCCCAGTCCCTGGGCATCGAGCTCGCGCAACTGCGGCGGCAGGGCGGCCAGTGCAACCTCGCCGAGAGAGCGCTGGTAGTAGCCCGCCGCAAACCCGATCAGCGACCGCCAGTTCTCTGACAGCGGATCCACGTTTTCAAGGACGCCCGCCACCGACTTGCGTTGGGCCGCGGTCAGGGCACCCGGGCCGGTACGTTCAGCCCAGACCACCCCCAGCACCTCACGCCGACCCAGGGGTACGCGCACCAATTGCCCTGGCGAAAGCGCCGACTCACTTTCATAAGTCAGCGGGCCGGCGATGCTGCTGTGGGCCGGCGCAGCCACCACGATATCGAGCCAAAAACTCATTTTTTAGCGATTTTTTTCGTTTCACCTTCGCAAGGTGGGCTAAGTGCTTGATTTAATGAGCCCTTTGCAATTGTCCAGTGTTGCTGTGGATAACTTTGTTGACAGGTCAGCCTTGCCGCGTCGTAAGCCTTGAAAATCAAGGGCTTCGCTGATTTGCACGGATTTCCAGCAGAACGAAAAATCTGTTTAAAAACAAAGACTTGGGACGCCAGTGCTTGATAGCGCGCCGTTTCGGTACCTTGTCGCACCGCAGCACGGATTTTGTGCATAAGTAATCGCCTGGCACCCTGTTTCGTGCTATAGCGGGGCCGTTTTTACGCCTTTTGACCCAGTGGGTTTGTCCGGGTCGGCCTGCTGGGCCCCAGCCCTTCTTCCTGGGGCCGCTCAGCGGCCGACGCGCATGGCCCGCGAATGCTTGTGCACCGCTTCCACCAGCGCCTGCACATGTTCGGGCGGCGTGTACTGGCTGATGCCGTGACCGAGGTTGAAGATATGGGTTGGCCCCGGCACGGAAGTATCGATGTGGGGTGTACCAAAGCTCTCAAGCACGCCGCGCACCTGTGCATCGATCGCCTCAGGCGGGGCGAACAGCACATTGGGGTCGATGTTGCCCTGCAGCGCCTTACCCGGGCCCCCAACCTGTCCCCCCAGCTGCGCCCGCGCCTGCCCGAGGTTGACGGTCCAGTCCAAACCGATGACCTCGCAGTCCAGGTCGGCCATTTCGCGCAGCCAGAGGCCGCCGCCCTTGGTAAAGACAATGCGCGGGATCACAGCCCCTTCATGGCTGCGCTTGAGTTGGGCCAGTACCCGCCGGGTGTAGGCCAGACTGAAGGTCTGGAAGGCGCCATCGGCCAGCACGCCGCCCCAGCTGTCAAAGACCATGACCGCCTGCGCACCGGCTTCGATCTGGGCATTGAGGTAAGCGGCCACTGCGTCGGCATTGACCGCCAGAATCCGGTGCATCAGGTCCGGACGCGCGTACATCAGGCTCTTGACCAGCCGGTAGTCGTCGCTGCCACCGCCCTCCACCATGTAGCAGGCCAGCGTCCAGGGACTGCCCGAAAAACCGATCAGCGGAACCCGACCCTTGAGCGCTTTGCGGATGGAGCTGACCGCGTCAAAGACGTATTGCAGCTTGTGCATGTCCGGCACCGCCAGGGCGGCCACTGCCGCCTCGTCGCGCACCACCTTCTCGAACTTGGGCCCCTCGCCCTGGGCGAAGGACAGACCCAGACCCATGGCATCGGGCACCGTCAGGATGTCTGAGAACAGGATGGCCGCATCGAGCCGGTAGCGCTCCAGAGGCTGCAGCGTGACCTCGGTGGCGTACTCCACGTGGGTGGCTAGCCCCATGAAGCTGCCCGCCTTGGCGCGCGTGGCGCAGTACTCGGGTAGGTAGCGCCCGGCCTGTCGCATCAGCCACACCGGCGTGTGATCGGTGGCTTGACGCAGGCAAGCGCGCAGGAAGGTGTCGTTCTGCATAGGGTTTGCGGTCGGCAATTTTTCGAGGCTCAAGTATCCCCCGGAATCATCCCGGTGGCGCCCGCTGGTGCTGCGCGGGTGTCAGGTCGGTCGCCATGCATTCCTCTCGCAGGCTTCCGAGCTTGCTCTCCGGTTGGGGCCGCGAGGGTCGGGGGCGCCCCGCTGACCGAGCCAGTCTGAAGCGCTCCCCGCACGAGAAACGAGGGGAAGGAGAGATCAGAAACTCTTTATAACAATTAGTTGAAAAAGACGGCTCAGATAGTCTAAAAATGTCTTCCAAAGCGTATGCTTTATGAAAATATGTACTTGAAAAATAGCTCTTGAATGTTAACAATGTGCATCAAATGCAAACAACCCTAAAAAGGTTTGCAAATGACTGCACATACTCGCTGGATTAAATACCTCATCGCCTCGGTTGCCCTCGCCCTGGCTTGTGCGGCCCAGGCCCTGACCCTGCACCGGGATGGGGACGATCTTTATGCGACCGGGATGATTCAGGCGGGTGACGATCTGGCCCTGAAGGCTGCGCATCAGGAGGCACCGGTACGGCGCCTGGTGCTGGTCAATTCCCCAGGCGGTGCACTGCTGACCAGTCTTCGCATTGCACGCTGGGTGGAAGACCTGCGCATCACCACCGTCGCTGCTGGCCACTGCCTGTCGGCCTGCTCACTGGTTTTCATGGCCGGTGAGCAGCGCCAGTTTGCCCAGGCGATGAGCGGTCATACACACCTGATCGGCATTCACGGTCCGTATGCGCAGCGCACCGGCCAGTTCAGCGCCTCCGGTGCGGTGATGATGCTTTCCTATTACCGTTACCGGATGGGCGACAAGTTCGATGCGGCCGTGATGGAGCAGGCCGTCTACCAGATGCAGGACCCGTCGGGCCTGCTGGTGGTCCCCGAAGCGGGCGGGGCAGCGGCCAGGCCTTGGCACTGCCCCTCGAACCGGACCCGGCGCGACCTGTGTACGCATTTCCCGGACAAGGATGGTTTGAGCCTTGGGCTGCTGACAACGGCCGAACCCGGCCGGGTGCGGATCCCGCAGGAACTGGCGCGACTGGCCGAGCAAGCCCCCGTCCTGCTGTCCCCGCAGGGGATCAGCGCTGTGAGTGCTCAGGCATGGCCGCCCGTCATCGACTGACCGGAGCCGAAGCCCTCGCGCCACAAACGGGCCTGCGAAAGAACCCAAGCGACCGGGCTGCGTTCACGACGTGGCAAGGGAGGCCGAGTGCAGCGGGCTTTGCACCTGCATCTGTCCCCCGGCCACCGCCTTGTGGTCAATTTTCAAGCAGCGATCCTGGATCGCCACCAGGCCGGCCTGCGTGGCTTCGCGCACCGATTCGTCATGGCGGATGCCCAATTGCAGCCAGAGTGCACGAGCCCCGATGGCCAGTGCCTCCCGCGCGATGGGCGCAATATCTTCGCTGTTGCGAAAGCAGTTGACCAAGTCAATGCGCTCATGCCGAGCCGCTTCAGTCAGGCTGGGATAGGCCTTCTGACCCAGAACTTCGGTGGCGTTGGGGTTGACCGGGATGATCCGATAGCCGCGGGACTGCATGTACTGCGCCACGTCAAAGCTGGCTCGATCGGGCTTGGGCGAAAGCCCGACCACGGCAATATTGCGACAGTTGCTGAGCACCCAACTCACCCGTTCGGCGGTCGAGCCCAGCTCGGGCTGTGTTTTCATACTTGTCTCCTCTGGCGCTGCCTGCGCCTGCTATTTTTATGATCGGGCCCGCGTTGCCGTGCTCAGGCCCGACCCCCCGAATTTACAGCTTGGCCAGGGCCTGCCGCAACTCCTGCACCGTCAAGATTTCCGAAAGCAGTGTAGGCGGCCTTCCCGGCGCGTAGATCGCATAGACAGGCACGCCCGAGCGCCCGAGTTCACGCAGTGCGGCAGTGATGGCGGGATCGCGCTGGGTCCAGTCGGCTCGCAGCAGCGCCAAATGACGCTTGCGCGCCTCCCTCAGGAACTCTGGATCCTTGAGCGCGGTCTGCTTGTTGTACTGGCAGGTGATGCACCAGGCTGCTGTGAAATCCACCAGAACCGGCCGGCCCTCGGCATTGAGCTGCTTCACCCGATCGGCCCGCCATGCCTCCCAGACTTCTGTCTCGGCCCCAGCGGCCGACTGGGCGGGCAGCTGCGCCCGCAGCACCTGCGGCCCGGCCCACCAGAGCGCGGCCAGCAGCAGCAACAGGGCCGAGGTCGCACTGACAGCCCGGCTTCTTCCCGTCAGCCCCAGCGTCCAGAGCAGCAGCGCCAGCAATAACAACAGCAGCAGCATCGACGCTGCGCCATCGATACCGCTTTGCTGGCCAAGCACCCACAGCAGCCAGACCACGGTGGCCAGCATGGGGAAGGCCATGAACTGCTTTAAGCGCATCATCCACGCACCTGGCCGCGGCAGCGCACGACCGAGGGCCGGCACCGCACTGATGAGCAGGTAGGGCAGAGCCATGCCCAGACCCAGCATGGCAAAAATGCTCAGGCCCTGTCCGGTTGGCAAGGTCAGGGCTGCACCCAGTGAGGCCCCCATGAACGGGGCGGTGCAGGGTGAGGCGATGGCCACCGCCAGGACGCCCGAGAGGGCCGCGTTAGCGGCCGGGTGGCGCGGCTGCAGTGCCGCCACGGACCCGGGGGCCAGTTGGCCGAATTCGAACAGTCCGGCCAGGTTTAAGCCCAACAGGGTGAACAGCACCGCCAGCGAGGCCACCACAGCCGGGCTTTGCAGCTGAAAGCCCCAACCCAACTCTTGCCCGGCCGCCCGCAAGCCCATCAGAGCGGCCCCCAGAGCCACGAAGGACAGCAGCACCCCGACCGTATAGGCCAGCCCCAATTGCAGACGCTGACCTTGCTGCATTTGTGCGAAACCGAGCACCTTGAGCGCCAGCACCGGAAACACGCAAGGCATCAGATTGAGGATCAGTCCGCCGAGCAGCGCGCCGGCCAGGGCGGCCAGCCACCCCACCGTCGCGTCGGCCATGCGGTCCTGCGCATCTTTCAGAGCCGCCTCCAGGGCCGGAGAGACGCCTGCCAGTGCAGCGGCAGGCGGCCAATGGCCACTGACCGGGGGCTCCAGCCGCCAGGCGGTCGAACTGCCCTGCAGGGCCAGCACGATGGGTACGACGCTCGGACTGTCGCTGCGCATCTTGGACAGCGGCACCTGGGCTTGCCAGCGCCCGGCCTCCCAGCGCTGCTGCCAGGGGCCGGCCGTCTCAATCAGGCCGGGGGTCTCGAAGAAGATCTCCAGCGGGCGTCCCTGTGCCCCGCGAGGCAAACCGCCGATGTCCAGATGCAGCGCTTGATCGCGCACCTCGATCCGACGGTCTGTGCCCTCCAGCGGTTGCGGTTGTGCGGCCAGCGCGGCTTCGAAGGCGGCGGTGTGCAGGGCGATCGAGCCTTGCGTGGGCAGGCGCAGCGTGAACCGTCCTTCCTGCGGGATGCATTCCCGCCGGCAGACCAGCCAGCGCGCCTGAAGCTCGATGTTCAGGCTGGCGCCCGACACCGGCTGTTCGATGCGTAAAGGCACGGGCAACAGCAGCGTGCCCTCGTAGCCGTAGTTGGCCAGATCGCCCAGCGGAAACTTTTTCGGTGTCGGCCAGGCGATTTCGCCAGCCTGCAGCCCTTGTGGCAGCGTCCACGCCAGTGTGGTGGGCAGACCCGAGTCGCCTGGATTTTTCCAGTAGGTGTGCCACTCGCGCTGATGCTCGATTTGCAAGCCCAGCCAGACCGGCCGGCCGGGGCCCAGGCCTTGCGGGGCATGCGCCAGCAGCTCAGCGCGGACCTGCTCGGTCTGCACCACCGATGAGGATGCGCCTATCGTGCCGCCGACCAGGCCCTGACCTGCAGCCGCTGAGGCTGCCAGCACGGTCAGGGCGCCTAGCCATACCCTGAGTTTGGAAAACATCGGCGAAATCCTAAAAGGCTTGAAGGGGGCGGCTGACCGCGGGGCCGCGCCGCTGTAAGGTGTCTGCGGGTCGAGCTTAGGGCTTTCCAAGCTTGTCGCAATGCTAACGGGTCTGAGGTGGCGCGGCGGGTCAAGGTGTCTTTGGGGGGATCCGGATAATCAAGGCATGATGCCCGCCGAACCAGATGCCGTTTCAGTGCCCGCGCCCGTGCCCGTGGTTCTGGCCACCATCAATGCCCGCTATATCCATGCCTCGATGGGGCTGCGCTGTCTGCTGGCCAATATGGATCGCCATGGGCGAGCCGGTCTGGCTGCGCAGACCGTGCTGCGTGAATTTACCCTGGCGCAAAGTCCGCAGCAGATGGCCGAGCAGCTGCTGGCCTTGCAGCCTCGGGTGATCGGTCTTGGGGTCTACATCTGGAATGCCGTACCCAGCCTGCATCTGGTGCGTCTGCTCAAGGCCCTGGCGCCGCAGATCAAGGTCGTGCTGGGCGGTCCCGAAGTCAGCCATGAGGTCGAGCAGCAGGACATCTGCCGGCTGGCCGATCATGTGATCACCGGCTGGGGCGATGTCAGTTTCCCGCGTCTTTGCCGCGCCCTTTTGGATGGCCCGCCGCCGCTGATGAAGGTGATCGCCGGTGAACAGCCCGAATTGTCAGAGCTGGAACTGCCCTATGCCCACTACAGCGACCGTGATCTGGCGCAGCGTCATCTTTATGTGGAGGCCTCGCGGGGTTGCCCCTACCAGTGCGAGTTTTGCCTGAGCGCGCTGGACAAGACAGCCTGGCCTTTTGAGGTCGAGCGCCTGTTGGCGGCCCTGGCCACTTTGTTCGACCGTGGGGCGCGGCAGTTTCGCTTTGTTGACCGCACCTTCAACCTGCGCATCGATCTGGCCGTCCGCATTCTGTCTTTTTTTCTGGATCGTCTGCGTGGCCCCGAGGGCCAGATGCCCGAGCGCTCCGATCTGTTCGTGCATTTTGAACTCGTACCCGATCGTCTGCCTGAGGCGCTCAAGGCCCTGATCGTGCAGTTCCCTTCGGGTTCGCTGCAATTTGAGGTGGGCGTACAAAGCCTCAATCCCCAGGTTCAGCAGCGTATCTCGCGGCGTCAGGACAATGACCGCACCCTGGAAAACCTGCGCTGGCTGCTGACGCACAGCCGCGCCCATTTGCATGCGGATCTGATTTTTGGTCTGCCGGGCGAAACTCTGCAGAGCTTTGCCGCCGGTTTTGATCGACTGTACGCGGTGGGGGTGCATGAAATCCAGTTGGGTTTGCTCAAGCGCTTGCGCGGTGCCCCGATCGATCGGCATACCCAGACATGTGGCATGGTTTACGACAGCCAGCCGCCCTACGCTTTGCTACGCAACGATTGCCTGGACTTTGCAACGGTGCAGCGATTTGTCCGCCTAGCCCGTTACTGGGATCTGCTGGGCAATGGCGGTCGCTTTGCCCAGTCCCTGAAACTGTTGCTGCAGGGGCCTTCGGCCTTCGAGGCTTTTCTGCATTGGAGCGATTGGCTCTGGAAGCGCACGGGCAAGACCCATGAGTTTGCACACGAGTCGCTGGTGGACCTGCTGTTTGAATATCTGGCGCAGGTCTGCCGCCTGGAGGTCCAGACGGTGCAGGCGGCCTTGTGGGCCGACTACCGGGCCAGCGGCTCACGCGGCAAGCCGGCGTGTCTGGCTGTCTGGCTGCAGAGCGCGGGCCTCCCCGGTGCTCCGGTGCGGTCCAAGGGGGCGACCGCCTCCCTGGCCGACCGGCAGGCCCGGCACAGCCGGCAGCGCTCGGTGGCCCGCGAGCCTGCCCCCGACCCGCGCTGAGCACAAGTCATCTCGCCTGCTGTAATCTCCTGCCTATGCCTGCATCCCCGCCCCTGCCCCGCTACTGGGCTCATCTGCGCAGCGCTGAATTTGCGCGACTGGATGCCCTGCGCACCGTGATCGTGTTGCCACTGGCCGCCACCGAGCAGCACGGTCCGCATTTGCCATTGAGCGTGGACACCGATTTGTTGGAGGGCTTGATCGCGCATACCCTGCCGCTCTTGCCTGCCGATCTGCCCGTGCTCCTGCTGCCAACGCAGACGGTTGGGCGCAGCATCGAGCATGAGGCCTTCGCCGGCACGCTGACGGTGGACAGCGGCGCCCTGATCGGCCACTGGCTCGACCTGGGCCGCAGCGTGGCCCGTGCCGGCCTCAGGAAGCTGGTGCTGCTCAACTCGCACGGGGGTAATGCCTCGACGATGGATATCGTGGGTCGGGAGCTGCGGGCCCGGCATGGGCTGACCGTACTGATGGTGCATACCTATCAACTGCGTTTGCCGCCCCAGGTGCAGGCGCTGTTCCCGCAAGACGAGCACCGTTTTGGCGCGCACGCGGGTGCCATCGAAACCTCGATGATGCTGGCCCTGCACCCGGAGCGGGTCGATCGCTCGAAGGCGCTTGATTTCGTCTCGGCCAGTCGGGATCGCTCCCGGTTGTATCCGGTGCTCGGTGACGGGCAGAGTGCCAAGCTGGCCTGGGCGGTTGAGGATTTGAATGTCTCGGGTGCGGCTGGCGATGCCAGCGCAGCCAGTGCCGAGAAGGGCCGCGCGCTGCTCGAAGCCTCAGCCGCCGTGCTGGCCCGCTTGCTGACCGAAGCCTGTGACCTGCCCCCCGCCTGAAGTGCCGGTACCTGAATTTTGCGTGGTCACCACCACCACCGATAGCCAGAGCCATGCGCGCAGTCTGGCGGCGGGCATCTTGCAGCAGGCGCTGGCTGCCTGTGTGCAGATTCTTCCCATCGAGAGCCACTACATGTGGCAGGGACGGCAGGAGCAGGCCGAGGAATGGCTACTGCAGATCAAGACGCGCATGGCCCTTTACGGCGATCTCGAGCGCTTCATCCAGGCGCACCACCCTTATCAGCTGCCTCAGGTGATCTGCCTGCCCGTGCTGGCCGGGCAGGCCGATTACCTGCAATGGATCCGCGAGCAGGCGGGAGCGCCGCCCTCGGCGCGATAGGGCCCGCGAGATCCGCGGGGGTACCTCAGGTGTAGGTCACCCAATCGACATAGTCCGGCCCGTCGAAATGCGGTAGTGCGTTGTAAGTCAGCAGACTGTGCCGCTTGGGATTGAACTCAAACTGTGTGATCGATGCGTTGCGGATGCGCAGGTTCAATTCGATCCAACTGGTCGGCGCAGCCTCGATCACCTGACCGACGGCAGTGGCGATCGGGCCCCCGCTGGAGACCAGCAGGACGTTCCCGCGATGCTGCAGTCGCACATGATCGAGCGCAGCGCGTATGCCTTCGCTCCATTGGACAAAGCCGGGCATGCCGCGGGGCTCGATCTGGCCGGCAATCCAGGCTTGCAGGGCTTGGCGAAGCAGACGGAAATGCTGTCGGTACAGCTCGGGGGTGTCGGGCCGCGGGAGCGGCTGGGGGTGCACCGCCTCGATCAGGGCGTGGCTGTCGTATTCATTGAGGGCTGGCAAGGCCAGCGGCTGCAGGCTTTGACCCAGTCCCTCGCAGATGCCGGCATGGGTTTGCACCTGCCGCTGCAGGGTGCCGGTGATTGAGGCCTCGAATTCGACGCCGCGTTCTCGCAGGTAGTGACCCAGACGCTGTGCCTGTCGTTGTCCCAGTTCGCTGAGCACATCGTAGTTGTCGGCGCCGAAAGACGCCTGACCGTGCCGAATCAAATAGAGGATGGCCATGCGTCCGATTGTCGCGGGCCACGCGATGCGAGCCGGTCGCCGCGGTGACCGGCGTTGGGTTGCCGATTAGAGCCAGACCTCGCCGCTGATGCAGGTGAGGCAATTGCCCCCCACCCAGACCTGCCCGTCCGCATCGCGCCGCAGGTACACCCTGCCGTCGCGCCCGATGCTGTCGCCCTGACGGGCCAGGTAGCTGGCGGGCATCAGGCCCTCGTCCATCAACCATTGCGCCAAGCTGGCATTGAGGCTGCCGGTTACCGGGTCCTCCAAAATGCCTGAGGGCGCTGCAAAAGCGCGCACCAGCAAATCCGTGTCCGGATGGGTGGCTGGGTCTCCTTTCGCGGCCACGCCAATCTTGGTGCCCAGCTGACGCAGTTGGGAATGGTCGGGCTGCAAGTTGCGCACGGTTTCGACCGAGTCCAGCAGCAGGCTGTACCAGGTCGGTCCGTTGGTGAGCGCCTGGCTCGCGAGCACTTGCCGATCGCCGAGCCCCAGCGCGGCCAGGATCTGCTGCAGCAGCTGGGGTTCAATGGCGCTGCGCCGCAACTCCGGCGCCGCAAAGGCCCAGGACGTGTCGTGACGCCGAATGCGAACCCGCCCGACGGCGCATTGTTGGACGACCTCCTCCGGTGTTCGCGCTTGACCGCCGGCTTGCAGCCAGGCATGGCAGCTGCCCAGGGTGGGGTGCCCCGCAAAGGGCAGTTCGCCGCCGGGCGTGAAGATACGCACCCGGTAGTCGGCCTGTGGGTCTGTGGGCGGCAGCAGGAAGGTGGTTTCCGAGAGCTGGGTCCAGCTGGCAAAGCGCTGCATCTGCGCATCGCTCAGGCCGCTGCCATCCAGCACCACGGCCAGCGCATTGCCCCGGTAGGGCTGCTGGGTGAATACATCCACTTGGCGGAAGGCTCGGGCTCGGACGGTCATGGTTTCCTTGAGGCTTGGGTGGGTTCGGCTCTCGGGGCTTGGGGCTCTGCGGCGCTGACCCTCATTTTGCGACTCAAGGCGATGGTAGCCAGCACGGCCAGCGCAAAGAGCAGGGTCAGGCCGTCGAGCCGTTCGCCCACCAGCACCACCGCGAACAGCATGGATAGAAAGGGTTGCAGCAGCTGGACCTGACTGACCCGCACCGTTCCGCCCAGGGCCAGGCCCCGGTACCAGAAAAAAAATCCGACCCACATCGAAAACACGGCCAGATAGATCAGACCGATCCAGGCACTGGGGGCAATGGTGTGGGTGGGCCAGGTCAGCCAGCTTGCGGGCAAGGTCAGCGGCAGCGCCACGATCAGCGCCCAGCAGATCACCTGTTCGGGAGGCATCTGGCCGGACAGGCGGGCGCCCCACGTGTAGCCCACCGAGGCTGACACCACCGCCATCAGCAGCAAAACATCGGCCAGGTGCAGGCCCAGAGCGCCCGGTTCAGATCGCAGCAGGGCGTAGCAGACCACCAGGGCGCTGCCCAAGCTGGCGCAGACCCAGAATCCGATCGACGGTCGCTGCCGGTGCAGCACCGCAGCCATCATGGCGGTCACCAGCGGCAGCACCCCCAAAATGGCGCTGGCATGCACCGCCTGGACATACTGCAGTGCCACCGAGGTGCAGATTGGAAAGCCAATCACCACCCCCATCGAGATGATGAGCAGATGTCGCCACTGCTCGCGCTTTGGCCAGGGGGCTTTGACGATCAACAGGTAGAGGGTCGATAGCGTCGCAGCCACCACCGCACGAGCCATCGCCACGAAAAGCCCGGACAGCTGCGGGTCCTCGGCCGTGCCCACGGCCAGCCGGGTGACGGGCAGGGTGATCGAGAAGATCACCACCCCCACCAAAGCCAGCCACAGGCCCCGCCTCAAATGGGCCTCAGGCATCATTGCCCCAGCATCCACACAGCGGTGATCACCAACACCCCCGCCATCAGCCGGTTGAAAGCCAGCAGCCGCCGGCCGCTGCCGTCAGGGCCGGCCAGCCAATGCCGCAGCAGGGAGCCGATCAGCGCATAAGTGAGGTTGCTGCTCAGGGCAAAGAGCATCATCACTGGCAAAACCCAGGCCAGACGTTCCAACAGGTCGGCCCGACCAGCGACCCAGCCGCCGATCACCGCCAGTGCCAGCATCCAGGCCTTGATATTGACAAACTGCAAAGTCACGCCCTGCCCGAAGCCAACGGTCAGACCCGGGTCGCTGGCCTGGCTGAGCTGGCGGGTGCGGGCCAGTCGCAAGGCCAGCCACAGAAGGTAGCCCACGCCCACCGCCTTGATCAGCCAGACCAGCCAGGGCAGGGCCAGGATCAGCGCGCCCAGCCCCAGGGCACACAGGCACAGCAGCAAACCCCAGCCTACGGCCACCGAGCCGACGAAGGGCAGGGCCCGCCGGAGTCCGCCGTTAGCCGCCAGGGCGGTCGACAGGGTGGTGTTGGGGCCCGGCGTGAAGCTCATGGCCGTGCCCAGCGCCAGCAGGGCCCAGAATTCGGCAGGGGTCACGGCGGCTGGACGGGCGTCGGTGTCATGGGCCCAGATGATGACACAGCCGGGCTCTTGAAATCGGGCTTTGCGCCCTCAACTCGCCCCTCATGACCGCACAGACCCATTCCTTTCAGGCCGAAGTGGCCCAGCTGCTCAAGCTGGTCACCCATTCGCTTTATTCCAACCCCGATATTTTCTTGCGCGAGCTCATTTCCAATGCGTCTGACGCCTGCGACAAGCTGCGCTTTGAGGCTTTGAACAACAGCGCCTTGTTGGAGGACGCGCCTGAGCTGCAAGTCAGGATCGAGGCAGACCCCAAGGCCCGCACGCTCTCCATCAGCGACAACGGGATCGGTCTGTCCCGACAGGAAGCCATAGACAACCTGGGCACCATTGCCAAAAGCGGGACCCGCGAATTCATGAGCCGGCTGACCGGCGATCAGAAAAACGATGCCCAGCTGATCGGTCAGTTTGGCGTGGGTTTCTACTCGGGCTTCATCGTTGCCGATCGCATCACGGTGGAAAGCCGTCGCGCCGGTTTGCCAGCCGAGCAGGGCGTGCGCTGGTCGAGCACGGGCACCGGTGATTTCGAGGTCGAGGATATCGCCCGCCCCGAGCGTGGCACCCGTGTCATCCTGCATCTGAAGGAAGATGCGCAGGATTACCTGGGCGCCTGGAAGCTCAAGGGCATCATCGGCAAGTATTCCGATCATATTTCCCTGCCTATCCTGATGCCGGAGGAAAAGTGGCAGGACGGCGAAAACGATCAGCCTGGCCAGAGGGTGGCCACCGGTCAGTGGGAGACGGTCAACAAGGCCAGCGCCCTGTGGACCCGACCGAAGAAGGACATCACCCAGGAGCAGTACGACGAGTTCTACAAGCAGCTCAGTTACGACCAGACTGCTCCGCTGGCCACTACCCACAACCGGGTGGAAGGCGCGACCGAATACACGCAGCTGCTGTTCATCCCGTCCAAAGCCCCGATGGACATCTACAACCGGGAGAAGGCACCCGGCGTCAAGCTTTATGTCAAGCGGGTGTTCATCATGGACGAGGCCGAGGCCCTGCTGCCCATCTACCTGCGCTTCGTCAAGGGCGTGGTCGACTCCAGCGATCTGCCGCTCAATGTCTCTCGGGAGTTGCTGCAGGAAAGCCGGGCGGTCAAGGCCATCCGCGAAGGCAACACCCGTCGCGTGCTGTCTATGTTGGAAGACCTGGCTGCCAACGAGCCCGAAAAATTCAAGACCTTCTACGCGGAATTCGGGCCGGTTCTCAAGGAAGGCCTGGGAGAGGACTTTGCCAACCGGGAGCGCATTGCCAAGCTGCTGCGTTTTGCCTCCTCCACCTCTGACGCCACCAGCGTCAGCCTCGCCGACTACAAGGCCCGGATGAAGGAAGGCCAGGAGGCGATTTACTACATCACCGCTGACACCCAGGCGGCCGCCAAGAGCAGTCCGCAGCTGGAGATTTTCCGCAAGAAGGGCATAGAAGTCCTGCTCATGAGCGATCGGGTGGATGAATGGGCTCTGAGTTTCCTGCACGAATTTGACGGAACGCCGCTTCAGTCGGTGGCCAAAGGTGCAGTCGATCTTGGCAAGCTCCAGGACGAAGAAGAGAAAAAGGCGGCCGAGCAGGCCCAGACCGAATTCAAGCCGGTGCTCGAGCGGCTCAAGCAGGTGCTGCAGGACAAAGCCACCGACGTGCGGGCCACCACCCGCCTGGTCGATTCACCGGCCTGCCTGGTGGTGCAGGACGGGGGCATGTCCATGCAGTTGGCGCGCATGCTCAAGTCGGCCGGCCAGAGCGTGCCCAGTGTCAAGCCCATCCTGGAGGTCAATGCTTCGCATCCCTTGGTGCGCAAGCTTGAGTCGGCCGAATCGGCTTTTGACGACTATGCCCACATCCTGTTCGATCAGGCTCTGCTGGCCGAAGGGGGTCTACCGGAGGATCCGGCGGCCTATGTCAGGCGGGTCAACGCCTTGCTGGCCTGAAGCCTGCCCGAGGAGGCATACTGCAGGCCATGACGAGCGATCCACAAGTTCTGGCCTTCGATGTCTTTGGTACGGTGGTCGATTGGCACGGCAGCATCGTGCGCGAGCTGCAGGTCTTGGCCCCGCAGGTTGACGGCAATGCTTTCGCACTGGCTTGGCGTGCCGGCTACCAGCCGGCCATGCAGCGGGTGCGTTCGGGCGAGTTGGGTTGGACGCGCATCGACGACCTGCACCGGATCATCCTGGAGGACCTGCTGCCCAAGTTCGGGCTGTCTCACCTGGATGAGGCGCAGCGCAGGCACCTCAATCGCGTCTGGCACCGGCTAGACCCCTGGCCTGATGTGCTGGAGGGCCTCAGGCGTCTGAAAACCCGCTATCTCATCACCCCTTTGTCCAACGGCAATATTGCGCTGCTCACCCAGATGGCCAAGCGGGCGGGTCTGCCCTGGGACTGCATCCTTTCGGCCGAGGTGTTTCGGGCCTACAAGCCCGATCCAGCCACTTACCTTGGGGTGGCGCAGGTCTTTGATGTGGCGCCTTCTCAGGTCATGCTGTGCGCGGCCCATCATGATGATCTGCAGGCCGCAGCCGCTTGCGGTTTGCGCACCGCCTACATTGAGCGTCCCCTCGAATTTGGCGCAACGCAGGTCAAGGACGTCTCGCCACAGCCCGGTAACGAACTGCACGCGCGTGATTTCATGGAGCTGGCCCGGCAGCTAGGCTGCTGAGGGCGATCTGACCGATCGGTAGCGCTCGCTTCTTAGGCCAGAGCCTGGGCCAGACGTTTGTGCACCAGTTTGCGAAAGCGCTGCATCACCGGGGCCTCCGCACGACCGACCAGAGTGACATAGGCATAGCGGGCACCGATACCCAGAGCCGGCTGCACCCGCAACTCGCGCAGCTTGCCTTCGCGCAGGCCCTCACGGGCCGCCTCGACGATGCCCAGGTAGATGGCGGGCCCCTGTTCCACCGCAGTGAGCAAGGCGGCGATGTCCTCGCAGCTGATGGCAATGATCCGTTCCGGGTGCATGCCCTCTCCGTACTGCTCCAGGAGGGTTCGCGAAACTTCGGCTGACAGCGGAATGCAGGCCAGCGGATAGTCCAGGATCTGAGACAGGGTCACGCAGCGTTTCTTGGCCAGCGGATGATCGCTGCGCGCGATGAAGCCGGCACGCAGCTCGCCCAGCGCTTCGATCTTCAGGTCTGGTGCGGGATGGACGCGCCGGGCATCGACCACCAAGGCGTCGAGAGACCGGTTGCGCAGTTGCAGCAGTTGCAGCTCGGTGGCCCCACGCGTGATCGTTACGCGCAGCCGGGGATAGTGCTCCGCGGCCAGGCCCATCAGCGGCTGCATCAGCAGTGCCCCGGGGCCTGAGCCCAAGCCCACCCGGATGATGCCTACCCCTTCTTGCAACAGTTCGGCCGTGCGCTTGAGTTCGGCCGATTCACGCACGATGGCGCGTGCCCGCTCAACCACCGCCAGCCCCAGTGGGGTGAGCTCATTGCGTTTGCCGATGCGATCGAGCAGGCGACCGCCCAGATCGTTCTCCAGGGTCTGGATGCTGCGGCTCAGTGCCGATTGAGTCAGAAAACAGCGCTCGGCCGCTTTGCTGAAAGAGCCGGTTTCGGCCACAGCCAACAGATGTTCGAGGCTGCGTACATTCATGGAGCTCCCTTGTTGCCCAGGATGCGTTTCGGTAGATTATTCATAAAACTCATGTTTTGAAGAAAAATAATGCAATAGACGCATTATTGGGGCCTGCGTAGCATCTCGTCTACCCCCCCCACCTCATTGGAGTTTCAACATGCGTTTGACTCACCGATCGTTCCTTCGTACCTGCCTCCTGACGCTGGCCTGTCTGGCTGGATTCGACGGGGCCTTGGCACAAACTTTCCCCAGCAAGCCGGTTTCGCTGATGGTGCCCTATCCGGCCGGCGGTCTGTCGGATGTGATTGCCCGCACCGTCAACACCGCCTTGGCCAAGCACCTGAGCCAGCCGGTGCTGGTCGAGAACCTGGGCGGCGCCAGCGGCGGTATTGCGGCGCAGAAAGTGCTCAACAGCCCGGCCGACGGCCACATCATCTTCCAGGGCTCGCCCAACGAGCTGATCCTGGCCCCTCTGGCCAACGCGGCCATCAAGTACAAGCCCGAGGATTTCCGCCTGGTGCAAATGATTGCCGTTAGTCCGATGGCTATGTTCGCACGCAAGGATCTGCCGGCCAACAGCGGCGAAGAACTGCTGGCTTATGCCCGCAAGGCGGCCGCGGCCAACAAGCCCCTGACCTACGCAAGCGTCGGCCCCGGCTCGATGTACCACATGCTCGGCGAGCACATGTCCAAGATCACCGGCATCCCGATGACCCATGTGCCCTACAAGGGGGCAGCCCCCGCTTTTCAGGACATGATGGCCGGGTTGGTTGATGTGTTCATGACCCCTTACGGCCGTGGGCAGGTGGCGCTGGTCGACGATGGCAAGCTCAAGACCGTGGCCGTGCTCTCCACCGATCGCCAGGGCCTGCTTAAGAATGCCCCTCCACTGCAGGATACCGCCGCGCTCAAGGGCTTTGTGTTCGACATCTGGACGGGCTACTTCGTGCACAAGGACACCCCGGAGCCGGTGGTTCAGGCCCTGCACAGAGCCATCAGTGAAGTTTTGGGCGACCCGGCTATTCGCGCTGCTCTGGAGGCTCACGCCATGCAGGTGCCGCGTCCGGCGCCGCTGTCTGCCATGAGTCGGATTTACGCCGAAAACACGGCACGCTTTCATGGCATCGCCCGCTCCA
Source organism: uncultured Polaromonas sp. (assembly GCA_964488145.1). Lineage (GTDB taxonomy): Bacteria > Pseudomonadota > Gammaproteobacteria > Burkholderiales > Burkholderiaceae_C > Polaromonas. The sequence goes on along the minus strand of CAZATV010000013.1, from coordinate 32,176 downwards.
TCAACCTGCAGCCCCAGTGATGCAGGAAGCGGTCTATCTCGGAGCTGCGCTGGGTGATCGTTGGGCCGAGTTTGTCCGGCTGCGCCGCGACCTTCACGCTCACCCCGAGCTGGGCTTTGAGGAGCACCGCACCGCGGCCCTGGTGGCTGTCAAGCTGGCCGGCTGGGGCTACGAGGTGTTCACCGGGATCGGTGGCACCGGCGTGGTCGGTCGGCTCAGCCGCGGCAGCGGCCCAGCTCGCCTGGGCCTGCGCGCTGACATGGATGCGCTGCCGATTCAAGAGGTGACCGGACGCGACTGGGCCAGCCGCACGCCCGGTCTGATGCACGGCTGTGGCCATGACGGTCACACCGCAACCTTGCTGGCCGCCGCCCGCCTGATCGCCGAAGAGGCCGACTTCAACGGTACTTTGCATCTGATCTTTCAGCCGGCCGAAGAAGGCGGCGGCGGTGCGCTGCGCATGATGGTCGATGGGCTGTTTCAGCGCTTCGCCTGCGATGCAGTCTTTGCGCTGCATAACATGCCGGGCATCGAAACCGGCCACTTTCATTTTCGCGAGGGGCCCTCGATGGCCTCCAGTGACTACGCCACTATCACTCTGAACGGGGTGGGCGGGCACGGGGCCATGCCGCACACCACCGCCGATACGGTGGTGGCTGCTGCCGCCATCGTGACGGCGCTGCAGACGGTGGTCTCGCGTAATGTTGATCCGCTGCAATCGGCGGTGGTCACGGTCGGCGCCCTGCATGCCGGCCAGGCCAACAATGTGATTCCTGCCCAGGCCACGCTCGAGCTGAGCGTGCGCGCACTCGACCCTCAGGTTCGGATACTGCTGCGCGAGCGTATTTTCGAGCTGGTGCAGATGCAGGCCTCGAGCTTCAGAGTGGGTGCTGAGATCGATTGGCGTGAAGGCTATGCGGTTCTGGTCAATGCCCCTGGCCCGACGCGTCTGGCCGCACGGATCGCTGTGGATCTTTTTGGCCCGGACCGGGTGCGCACCGATGCGCCGCCGTTGACCGCCAGCGAAGACTTTGCCTTCATGCTCGAGCAGGTGCCCGGTTGCTATTTTTGGGTCGGTAATGGCGGACCGGGCTCGCCAGGGGCCTGCATGGTGCACAACCCGGGCTATGACTTCAATGACGAGATCATCGAGCCCGGCGCGCGCCTTTGGCTGGCTCTGGTGGAGAAATTTCTGAGATAAACTCAATTAACTGCTTTATATCGTGCTGGTCGGGAGAGACCGTTGCCTGTGCAGCGGCGCCGAAGGAGCAACCGCCCCGGAAACTCTCAGGCCCCAGGACCGGCCGGCACGTCAAAACTCTGAAGAGCGGAACGGTCGCAAGCCGTTCACACCGCAGGAGCAAGCCGGGCGTCAGTCTGGTGAATCTCTCAGGTTCCAAACAGAGGGGGCGTGGGTCGCGCAGTGCGTAGTCCACTCTCATCTCTGGAGATACGCTCATGAAATCCTTTGCAGTCATTGGTGGCGGCATCACCGGCGTCACCACGGCCTACGCCCTGGCCCGCCGCGGCTTTTCGGTCACCCTGTTCGAGAGGCACCGCTACGCGGCCATGGAGACCTCATTTGCCAACGGCGGTCAGCTTTCGGCTTCCAACGCCGAGACCTGGACCCACCCCTCTACCCTGGTCAAAGGTCTCAAGTGGATGCTGCGCAAGGACGCCCCGCTGCTGGTCAACCCCAAGCCAAGCTGGCACAAGCTGTCGTGGTTTGCTCAGTTCATGGCCAGCATTCCCAAGTACGAGTCCAACACCATCGAGACCGCCCGTCTGGCCATTGCTGCCCGCAGCCATCTTTTCGATTGGGCCCAGACCGAGGGCATCGACTTCGACCTGAAGAAGCAGGGCATCCTGCACATCTATCGCGACCGCAAGGGCTTCGACCATGCAGGCCGGGTGTCCAAACTGCTGGCCCGGGGGGGGCTGTCGCGCCGCGCCGTTACGCCCGAGGAGATCAAGGCCATCGAGCCGACGCTGGCCGGAAACTACTACGGCGGCTACTACACCGAGAGCGATTCCACCGGCGACATTCACAAGTTCACCCAGGGACTGGCGGCCGCCTGCGAGCGTCTGGGCACGCGCATCCTTTACGGTCAGGAGGTGCAGTCGCTGACCAGCGACGCGCGGCAGGCCCGTGTCCGCGCGCGCTGTGAGGGTACCGTCAGCGAGCACGCCTTCGACGGCGTGGTGGTCTGCGCCGGCGTGGCCAGCCGCAGCCTGGCGTCGCAATTGGGCGACCGCATCAACGTCTATCCGGTCAAGGGTTATTCGATCACTGTCCATATGAACGATGCCGCCAGTCAGGCCGCAGCCCCGCAAGTCAGCCTGCTCGACGATGAGACCAAGCTGGTGACCAGCCGTCTCGGACTGGACCGATTCCGCGTGGCCGGAACGGCTGAATTCAACGGCTTCAACCGCGACATCCGCGCCGACCGGATTAAGCCGCTGGTCGATTGGGTCAACCGGTGCTTCCCCGGTGTCGGCACCCGTCAGGTCACCCCCTGGGCGGGACTGCGTCCCATGATGCCCGACATGATGCCGCGTGTGGGGCAGGGTCGGCAGACCAATGTGTTCTACAACACCGGCCACGGTCACCTGGGCTGGACCTTGTCGGCGGTCACCGCAGACATGGTGGCCGAGCTGGTTCGCGGTCGCAGCGAAGCCGTTCGCAGCCTGCCCGCCGCAGGCCTGCCGGTGCAGGCGGGTGCCTGATCGTCGGGCGGTCCGGGCGGCAGGCGCCTAGGAAAAGCCGCAGTCCCTGCGCAGTGCCTCCTGCGCGGGACTGCTGAGCAGCTCGATCAGTTGCGCCGCCGCTTCGGGCTGAGACGAAGCGGTGCTGACCGCCGCCCAATAGGGCGTGGCCAGCTCAAAGGGCTTGGGCAGCATGGCGGCCAGCTGCACCCCGGGCGTGTTGAGAATTTCAGTCACCTGGGTGCAGCCGATCAGCCGCAGCTCTGGCGCTTGGGCCGCGCGTGCAGCCATGGCAGCCATGGCCATCTGCCCATTGGGGAAACCTAGCAAGCGCTGTCCCAGGGCGTCCTCCAGCCCCAGCTCGCGCACCACCTTCATGAAGTGAATGCCCGCGGTGGCCTTCAGGGCGTCGGCCATGTAGATGCCGTCGGCCTCCTTCAAGGCCTGGGCCAGTTGCGCCGGCGTCTGCAGGGCGGGGATCGCCTGTCCCTTCGCAAGGCATAGGCCGGTGTGCACCCGTCCCACCGAGCGCATGCTGGCCTTGTCAATCTGGCCGCCGGCAGCGAGCTGCTCGATCAGGGCCTGGGTCAGGATTACGACATCGCAAGCCTGTCCCGCCAGCAGGGCCTCCTTCATCTGGCCAACCGCGCTGAAGGTGCCAGAGACCTGCACGCCGGTGCGCTCGGTAAAACGCTCCTGCAAGCGGTTGACCAGCCCGTTGGCTGCGCCGCCGCTGAGGATATGCAAGGTGGGTTTCATCGAGGCACGGTCGGCGCAGCGCGCGCTTCAGTCGAGCTTGATGTTGGCTGTCTTGATGACGCCCGCCCACTTGCCGATGTCATCATTGAGGTACTTGGTAAAGGCTGCCGGGTTCATCACCATCGGTGCAGCGCCCTGCTTCGCCCAGGCCTGCTTGACCTCTGGTGAGCCGACGATCTTGCTGACCGCCTCATTAAGGCGATCGATCACCGGCTGCGGTGTGCCGCGCGGGGCCATCAGCCCGAGCCAGATGGTGGCCTCGTAGCCGGGGACCCCAGCCTCGCTGAGCGTGGGCACCTCGGGCATCACATCGGAGCGGGCACGGCCGCTGGTGGCCAGGGCCTTGACTTTGCCGGCCTTGACCTGCTCCGTCATGGTAGTGACCGCATCGAACATCAGGTCCACCTGTCCGCCGATGATGTCGGTGCGCGCGCCCGAACTTCCCTTGTAGGGCACGTGGACCATGTTGATACGAGCCATGCTCTTGAGCAACTCACCGGCCATGTGATAGGGCGTGCCCGGCCCGGACGAGGCGTAGTTGAGCTTGCCCGGCTCAGCCTGGGCCCGCTTGAGTAAATCTCCCAGGGTGTTGATGCCCTTGCTGGGATGGGCCACCAGCACCAGATCGGAATAATTGATGGGTGCCACGCCCACGAAATCCTTCATCAGCGCGAAAGGCTTGTTCGGAATCAGGGTCTCATTGACCGTGTGGGTGTTGGACATCATCAGCAGGGTGTAGCCGTCAGGCGCGGCCTTGGCCGCCAGGTCGGTGCCGATGACCGATCCGCCGCCGGGCTTGTTGTCCACCACAAAGCTCTGTCCCATCGTTTCGGTCAGACGCTGGGCCATAAAGCGCGCGTAAACATCGGCCGGCCCGCCGGTCGCGAAAGGCACGACGATGCGCACGGGTCGGTTGGGGTAGGTCTGTGCCGAAACAGGCGTTGCTGCCCAGCTGGCAGTCAGTGCGAGCAGTACCAGAGCCGATTGGAGGAATGGTTTTCTTTGCATGGTGCGGGCTTTGGAAGGTGAGGGTTATTCAACTTTGCCGATGCGGCGAACCACTTCGGCCATACGACGCGCGTCGGCTTGGACATAGCGCTCGAAATCGGGCGTGTCCTGGTAGAGGATGGGGCTGCCGGCCCCCTGGATGACCTCGCGCACCCGCGCATCCTGCGCCGCGTTGCGGGCGGCAGTACGCAGACGTTGGGCGATCGGCTCGGGCACCCCGGCGGGTATGAAAAGCCCGGACCACTGCGCGTACTCGGCGTTAAAGCCGGTGTCCTTGAGTGCCGGCACCTCCGGCATGCTGGCCAAGCTGCCGCTGCCCCAGTGCCCCAGCACCCGCAGCTTGCCGGCCTTGACATGCTGCAGCACTGTGGCCGGACCCGAAGAGACGGCCTGGATCTGTCCGCCCAGCAAGGCCACCACCGCGGGTCCGGCTCCGGTGAAGGGCACATGGGTGAGCTTGATGCCAGCCTCCTGGGCCAGGATTTCCATGGGTACATGCATGGTGCCGTAATTGCCCGAGGAGCCGTAGTTGATGGCCCCTGGGCGTTTACGGGCGTCTTCCACGAAGTCTTTGACGGTTTTCCAGGGCGAGTCGGCACGCACCGCCAGGACCGTCGGATCGGCCGTGAAACGGGCAATGGGCCGCAGATCGCTCAGTGCGAACATGGGCGGGCGGCCGAGGATCACATCGGCCTCGGGCAACACCGTCAGAGATGACAGCGCCATCAGCAGAGTGTGGCCGTCGGGTTTGGATTTGGCGGCGTAGCCCATGCCTATGCCCCCACCGGCGCCGGCCCTGTTTTCGATGACCACGCTTTGCCCCAGCTCCCGGCCCAGCGCTTCGGCCACCGGGCGGGCCACGATGTCGGCCAGTCCGCCGGGGGGAAAGGGCACGATCAGCGTGAGGGGTCGGCTGGGCCAGGTCTGGGCCGACACCAGGGTGCTGCCGGTCAGCACAGCTGCCGCCAGCAGGGTACGTCTTTTCATGGTCATGACTCCTTGGGCGTTCGCGGACGCATTGCCGCCAAACCCGCTATGTTGCACCTCTTATTCCGAGACGACCCAGCCGGTGTCCCGGTACTTGCCTTGCCTAGTCGGGCATTGCCACGGACGCCCCGACGCGATGGCGCTGGGGGGACGTTTTGGGGAGTTCAGGCCACCAGGGCCGGTTCTTGCATCGCCTCGGTTTGCTCAATCAGCATGTCGACCTGGCCTTGCCAGTAGTCGCGCGTACCGAACCAGGGGAAGTTGATCGGAAAGATCGGGTCGCTCCAGCGCTGGGCCAGCCAGGCGCTGTAGTGAATCAGGCGCAGGGTGCGCAGCACCTCGATCAGCCGCAGTTCCCGACGGTCCAGTTCGCGCAGTTGTTCATAGCCGTCGAGCAGCGCGCCAAGTTGCTGCAGGCGCTGCGGCCGATCGCCCGATAGCAGCATCCACAGATCCTGGACGGCCGGTCCCATGCGCGCGTCATCGAGGTCTACAAAATGCGGTCCGGCACCGGGGGAACCCGCGGGCGTCCAGAGGATGTTGCCCGGATGGCAGTCGCCGTGCAGTCGGAGCGCTGATACCTCGCCGGCCTCGTGCCAAATACCCTCGGCCACCTGTAAGGCCTCCGTGCAGGCCTGCTGCCACCGTGAAGCCACGTCCAGCGGCAGATAGGAGCCCTCCATCAGCAGGCGCCGGCTTTCGTGGCCAAAGCTGGCGACATCCAGTTTGGGCCGATGGACGAAGGGCTGCCGCGCCCCAACCAGATGAATGCGCGCCAAAAAACGCCCAATCCATTCGAGGACCTCGAGGTCTTCAAGCTCCGGACGCCGCCCGCCCCGGCGCGGGCTGACGCTAAAGGCAAAGCCCCCGTGGTGGTGGAGCGTTGCGACCTCCTGACCGACTGTCCGAGCCGGCAGCTGCAGGGGCGCCACCAGCGGCACCTCTTCAGCGGCCAATTCGGCCGCGAAGCAGTGCTCTTCCAGAATCTGCGGGTCGCTCCATCGGTCCGGCCGATAAAACTTGAGCACCACGGTGGTCAGGTCGGTCCCCGGCACAGGCTCCTCCAGACCGGCCTGGTACACCCGGTTCTCATAACTCGACAGGGCTGTCAGCCGGCCGTCACCGTGCAGTCCGACCTGACTCAGAGCGTCGAGCACCTGGTCGGGGGTGAGCCGGTCGTAGGGATGGGTCGAGGCCATGGCTGCATTGTGCCCGGGACGACGGTCAATGACGTTCGGCCGCTTGACCTTTTTAGTAAGCATGCATATTATTTATGCTTTCCCCGAAGCTCTGCAAGGAAACCTAGGATGAACACCCCTCCGATTTCTCAACCGGTGCTGGTTGCCGGTGGCGGCATTGGTGGCGTAGCCGCCGCGCTGGCTTTGGTGCGCGAGGGCTACCGGGTGCAGGTCTTTGAGCAGGCGCCCGAAATCGGTGAAATCGGGGCAGGTATCCAGCTGGGCCCCAATGCCTTTCACGCCTTCGACGCGCTCGGGGTGGGCGAGAAGGCGCGTAGCCGCTCGGTGTTTACCGACTACATGGTGATGCACGACGCCATTGACGGCTACCAGGTCGGCAAGATTCCCACCGATGAGAATTTCCGCCTGCGCTTTGGCAATCCCTATGCGGTGATCCACCGCGCCGATGTGCATTTCTCTCTGCTTGAGGGCGCACAGGAGAGCGGGCAGGTGGAGATCTTTACCAACACCCGCATCGATCAGATCGAGCAGGATGCCGGTGGCGTGACGGTTCAGGCTGCCGATGGGCGCCGCTTCTCCGGCGTGGCCCTGATCGCTGCCGATGGCGTCAAGTCAGTGGTGCGCGAGAAGTTTGTCGGGGATCCCGCACGGGTGACGGGTCATGTGGTCTACCGCGCAGTGGTCGACAAAAAGGACTTCCCTGACGAGCTCAAATGGAATGCGGCCAGCATCTGGGTGGGGCCAAACTGCCACCTGGTGCATTACCCGCTGCGTGGTGGCGAACAGTACAACGTGGTGGTCACCTTCCACAGCCGGCAGCAGGAGCAATGGGGTGTCACCGAAGGCAGCAAGGAAGAGGTGCAAAGTTACTTCCAGGGCATCCTGCCCAAGGCCCGGCAGCTGATTGATCTGCCCAAAAGCTGGAGGCGCTGGGCCACCGCTGACCGCGAGCCGATTGGCCGGTGGACCTTCGGCCGGATCACGCTGCTTGGCGATGCGGCCCATCCCACCACCCAGTACATGGCCCAGGGCGCCTGTATGGCCCTGGAGGACGCGGTGACCTTGGGGCAGGCCTTGCAGGCCTGCGACCACGACTGGCCGCGAGCCCTCGATCTGTACCAGCACTCCCGCATTGCCCGCACGGCGCGTATCGTTCTGTCGGGCCGCGAGATGGGACGGATCTATCATGCCAAGGGCGTGGAAAGGCTGGTGCGCAACGATCTGTGGCGCGGCCGCACGCCGCAGGGCTTTTACGATGCCATGCAGTGGCTCTACGGCTGGAACGTCAGCAATTGCCTGGAGGCCGGATGGCGTGAGTTGGCCACCCTTTCCGGGCATGACGATAAGCTGGCGGCCTGAAGCCCCGACCCGATCCACTTTTTTAGGAAAGCCTGCCATGAACGATCTTGGCCGTATGGAAGATCTGCCCTTGGAGTACCGCCAGCAGCTGACCGAGCTCAATCTGGTGCCCCTGTGGCCGAGCCTGCGCGGGGTGATGCCGCCCCACGTACCGACACGCAAGACCCGGCCCACCCATTGGTCCTACCAGCGCATCAAGCCGCTGCTGTTGCAGGCCGGGCAGCTCACGCCGATCGAAAAGGCCGAGCGGCGGGTGCTGGTGCTGGCCAATCCGGGCCATGGTCTGGACAAGATGCAAGCCAGTCCGGCGCTGTACTTAGGCATGCAGTTATTGCTGCCAGGTGAGTGGGCTCCTTCGCACCGCCACACCCCTAACGCCGTTCGGATGGTGGTCGAGGGCGAGGGGGCCTGGACCACGGTGGAGGGCGAGAAATGTTCGATGCGTCGGGGCGACCTGATCCTGACGCCTACCGGCCTGTGGCACGAGCATGGGCACGAGGGTAAGGATCCGGTGATCTGGCTCGACGTGCTGGACCTGCCAGTGGTCTACTACCTGGAGGCGTCCTACCATGTCAATGGCCATGGCGAGCGTCAGCCGGTTCATGCCGGGCAGGGGCATCGGCAATACGCGCGCGGCGGCCTGCGACCCACGCCGGTGTTCGAGGGCAGCAGCCGGCGCTATCCGATGCTGCGTTACCCCTGGGCCGATGCCCGGGCTGCCTTGCAGGCCCTGGCCGACAACGACCCGGCCCTTGACTGTGTGCAACTGACCTACGTCAACCCGGAGACGGGCGAGGATGCTGAAAACATCCTGGGCTTCTACGCCTTGATGCTCAGGCCGGGTCAGACCCTGGCGCTACCGGCCCGGTCGCCAGCCTGCGTGTTTCACCAGATCGAGGGCCGCTCGCAACTGCTGATCGACGACCAGAGCTTTACCCTGGAGTCGGCCGACACCTGCTGCGCCCCGGGTTATACCGGTGTGAGCCTTCGCAACCTGTCGGCCAGCGAGCCGGCCTTTATCTTCATGGCCGATGAGTCGCCGCTGCATCGCAAGTTGGGCCTCTACGAAGTGCGCCCCTGAAGGCCTGCACGCCGTTTTTTTCTGACTCCAGGCTCGACCAATCATGCCCTCTTATCTCTTTCCCCCGCCGCCGGTTCCCTCCTTGCCCATCCGCGGCCGCAGCGAGCGCTATGCGGTCAACCGCATCTTCTGTGTCGGCCGCAACTACCACGCACACGCCGCGGAGATGGGCCGCAGTGTCGACAAATCGGTTGACCCCGCCTTCTACTTCACCAAGTCGCCGCAGACCCTGGTGCTCTCCGGCGCCACTGTGGCCTATCCGCCCGGCACCCACAACTATCACTACGAAATGGAGCTGGTCGTGGCCTTGGGCGAGGGCGGTTTCCGCCTGTCTGAAGACCAGGCCCACCGCTTGATTTATGGCTATGCCAGCGGTCTGGACATGACCCGACGCGACCTCCAGCTATACGCCCGCGAGAAAGGTCGGCCTTGGGACCTGGGCAAGGATTTTGAGGACTCGGCCGTCTGCTCGGAGATCGTGCCCATGCCCGCTGTGGTTCTCGAGCATGCGGCCATCTCGCTGCAGGTCAATGGGGTCACCCGACAGAGTTCGGACATCCGTCATCTCATCTGGAATGTGCGCGAGATCATTGCCGACCTCTCGAAGTTCTATCACCTCCAGCCCGGCGATCTGATCTACACCGGCACCGCCGAAGGGGTGGGCGCCGTGGTGGCCGGTGACCGCCTGAGCGGCCAGATCGAGGGTGTGTCCGATATTGCCTTGACCATAGGTCCGGCCGATTGACAGCGCCAGCACGCGGATCGGCCGGCCTTGCGCCCTCTGTGACCTTGGGCGGTTGATACCCAGGGTTTGAAACCTCCCCGAGGCTTTTTCCATGAAGCTCTACAACTTCTTTCGCAGCGGCACCTCGCACCGGTTGCGCATTGCCTTGAACCTCAAGGGCTTGACGGTGGACTATGTTGCGGTCGACCTGCGTCGTGAGCAGCACCTTCAAGCCGCCTTCAAGGCCATCCATCCGCAGGGTTTGGTGCCGGCCTTGGTCGACGGTGACCAGGTTCTGATCCAGTCGCCGGCCATCATCGAGTGGCTCGAAGAAACCCACCCCAGGCCTGCGCTGCTGCCCCAGGGTCAACGCGAGCGTGCCCGGGTGCGTGCGCTGGCAGCCGTGGTGGGCTGCGACATTCACCCGATCAACAACCGCCGGATCCTTGAATACCTGCGACGGCAGTTCAAGGCCGACGAGGCAGCCGTCAACGCCTGGTGTGCCCAATGGATCAGCGCGGGCTTTGATGCCTTCGAAGCCATGCTGGCGGCAGACCCGGACCGGGGCGACTACTGTTTTGGCGGCCAGCCCGGTTTGGCCGATGTTTACCTAGTGCCACAGGTTGAGAGCGCCCGTCGGTTTCAGGTGGATCTTGCCCGGTGGCCGCTGATTTGCGCCGTCGAGACTGCCTGTATGCGGCTTGAGGCTTTTCAGAAAGCCGCCCCCTCGCAGCAGCCCGACGCGTCCTGAGGGCCTTCGGGTTCTTCAGCGCAGGCGCGCTCGCGCGATCGGCGCGTTCAAGATCAGGGGACGCATCTTTCGCCGTATTGTGCCGAGGGCGGCGCCGGTCTTGTCTCGTCGTTGCTCGCTGCCCTTGCTGATTGAAGTGGGGTCACCTGGGTGCTGGTGCGGCTGGGGCGCTTACGCTACGCTTGCGACCTTTGACCCCCGCAAAATATGCCACTTTCTTCAACTTCTTCCCGACGCTTGCTGCATACGCGGCAAGTACTCTATGAGGGCTTTGAGCGAGACGACGGGCTCTTTGACATCGAAGCGCGTCTGATCGACACCAAGTCCTATGCCTTTGCTGCCGAAGGTGAGCGGCAGTGGCAGGCTGGCGAGCCCATTCATGGCATGGCCATACGCCTGCGCATAGATCGCCTTTTCATCGTGCGGGCCATTGAAGTCAGCATGGATCACATCCCGCACGGCGAATGTGCGGCGGCCCAGCCGCCCATGCAGAGCGTGATTGGTTGCTCCATTCGCAAAGGCTGGCGTGCCGCCATCGAGGAGCGGCTGGGCAAGGTGCAGGGCTGTGCCCATTTGCGGGAGCTGCTGTTCAACATGGGCACGGTAGCTTTTCAGACCTTGGTCTCCTGGTCGAGCCAGCGCGATCCTGATACGCCTCCGGCCCCCTTGGGCGGATGCCTGGCTTGGGACCCGGCTGGCCCGATGGTGGCGCGCATCTATCCGCGCTTTCATGTCAAATCAGAGGCGCCCAGTACGCGGCTGTCCTGAGCGGCTGGTTTGCCGCGGTTCTATTCTTTCCTGACGGAGGTTCCAAACATGAAGCCTGCTACCCTGTTGCCCGGACTGATTCTGGCTTTGGCCACTGCGTTGGCGCAGGCCGAGCCTGACACCCAGGCCCTGTGCAAGGACCGCGGCTATCCCATCGGGCAGGCCGGAGCGGTGAACAACTGGTTCATGGACGAATGCGTCCGTGTGGGTTCTTTCACCCACCAGGGCGAAATTCCCGGCATCTACAACGGGAAGTCTCATGAGATGCGTCCGGCGGCCGAACCCTGGGCGCTCAGAAAGGCCGACCGTGAACCCGACTACCGATGGAATGCCGGTGGCGAGCGCGGACTGAGCATTGATGATTACATGAAGCGGCAGCGGGTGATGGCCCTGCTCATCCTCAAGGACGGTGTGATTCAGGTTGAGCGATACCAGTACGACCGAAAGCCCTCCCACCGCTTTCTGTCCAACTCCATGGCCAAGACGATCACCGCCCTGGCCGTTGGGATTGCCTTGAAGGAGGGGCGTATCCGCTCCCTGGATGACCGCGCCGAGGTGTACGCCCCGGAACTGGCCGGAACCTTGTACGGCGGCACCTCGGTTCGACATTTGCTGCGCATGTCTTCCGGCGCCAAGTTCGAGGAGCGCTACGATGGCAAGGACGACCTGGCCCGCTACGGCGCAGCCGCGCGCCTGGGCAGTGCGGCCGACGGCGCCAAAGTCATCACCGAACGTCGGCATCCGGCCGGTGAAGTGTTCAATTACGCCAGCGCCGAGACCGATATGCTGGCGCTGGTGTTGCGCGGGGCTACCGGCCAGTCGGTTAGCGCCTACCTGCAAAACCGCCTGTGGCAGCCCATGGGTGCCGAGACCTCAGCCCTGTGGCGGGCCGATTCCACCGGCCTGGAGCGCGCGGGCGGCAACTTCAACGCCACCGCACGCGACTATGCGCGACTGGGCCATTTGCTGGCCCACGATGGCCGCCGGCCCGATCGGCCCGAACTGGGTGAGATCGTACCCGCAGCGTATCTGATCGAGGCCACCGATTGGCGGCAGCATCCGCAAGCCTTTGCGCCGATGAAGGCCACCCCTTACCTGGGTTATGGCTATCAGACCTGGATTTTTCCCGGGTCCCAGCGCCGTTTTGCCCTGCTGGGGGTGTATGGGCAATCCATCTTTGTGGATCCGGCTCGCAAGCTGGTGATGGTGCATCTGGCCGCCAATGCCACGGCATCCGCCGGCCAAACCTCCATGGGGCGCGAGCGCACCTTTCTTTGGCAGGGCGTGGTGGGTCATTACGGCCCGTGGTGAGGGTCGTTGGGCCTGTGTCTAGCAGCCGTGGTGTATTGGGCGCTGCAGCGGACCGGGGGCGGCGCGGCGCTCCCACAAAGCGGATGCGGGCCACAGAGGTGTAGGGGCCGCGCCTTCGCGGCGATGTGTATTGGCCTGAAGAGATGGTCTGGATTGGCTCTTTCAGCGCATCAGGCCATCGTTACTGGGGCCACTTTGTGGAGCAGTGCCTCGCCGGTTTGAATGCGTCGGGTGTTTTCGATGGCCACGGCGATGGCCCGCTGGAACATGTCTTGAGTCAGCCAAGCCATGTGGGGCGTGCAAATGGTGTCGTCGCGTTGCAGCAGTCGGTGGCCTTGACCGATTGGTTCGCTGGCGAAGACGTCCAAGCCAGCCACCGATACCCGGCCGGAGTCGAGCGCTTCGCAAAGTGCCTCTTCGTCGATGAGTTCGCCACGCGCCGTGTTGATCAAAACCGCGCCCGGCTTGATTTGACTAAGCCGTTGGCGGTTGATGAGCTGCCGCGTTTCTTTGGTCAGTGGCACGTGCAAGCTCACCACATCGCTGCGAGAAAGCAGTTCGTCCAAGGAGTAGCAGGGGTAGGGCCAGTTTGACCTGGGCTGGCGGCTGTGGCTAATGACCTTGGCGCCCATTGAACTGAGCCAGGGACCAAGGATGGATGGTACATGGCCAGTACCGATCAGACCGATAGTTTTACCGCCCAATTCGAACAACTGCTCTTGCCTGGCTTCAGGAATCGCCCAGGTGCCTTCGCGCAGTCCCTGTGACAGCGAGCCGACGCGTCGCGCCGCCATGAGCATGAGTGTCAGGGTCATTTCCGCGACCGCCCGGCTGTTGACGCCCGGCATATTGCAGACAGCGATACTTCGGCTGGCCGCTGAAGACAGATCGATCGTGTTCACGCCCACGCCAATCTTTTGGATGAGAGCCAACGACGGGTTGGCTTGGATCATGCCGGCGGTAACAGGCCGCAGCACATGCCACAGCACTTGGGTGCCCGGCCAATTGGCCTCAAAGCCTTCTATGTCATCTTCCGGGCAGCAAACTACCTCCCAGTCGGAGGGCGTGTTTTGCTCGAGCCAAGCCAGCAAGGCGGTATTGACGTTGAAGTGAAAGAGAACTTTCAAGACGTCTTTCCTGCCTTTTGGGTCCACGGAAAAAGTTCAGGGCTCGGAAAAGGCAGCGTGCGGGCCGCAGATTGTTCGATCCGCAAGCCTTCATTCCATTTGGCCATCCGCTCTGATCGAGCAAAGCTACCCACCTTCAACTGAGGTACGCTCCAGCCGACAGCCAGATGAACAATGCTGACGTCTTCTGTCTCGCCGGATCGAGCAGAGATGATGCAGCCAAGGCCCAGCCGGTTAGCCTCGTCCAAAGCCTGCCGCGTTTCGCTTACGGTCCCCACCTGGTTGGGCTTGATCAAAACCGTATTGCAGGCGCCTTGACCCGCTCGCTCGCGAATTCTTTGAGCGTGGGTGACGAAGAAATCATCGCCAATGATTTGCATCCTGTGGCCCAGAAGTTCTGTCATAGACCGCATGCCGTCAATGTCGTCTTCCGCGAAGCCGTCTTCCATCGAGATGATGGGGTATTGATCGGCCCAGCGGGCATAGGTGGCCAAAAGCTGGTCCCGGTCGAAGGAGCGTCCTTCGCTACGCCAGTGGTAGCGGGTACCGTCGAAGTATTGAGTGGAGGCCAGATCCAGCGCTATGCTGACGTCTCGCCCGGGGCGCAAGCCGGCCATCACGATGGCGTCCAGCAGGGCGGCTATGGCCGCTTCGTTAGAGCCAAATTGGGGCCAGTATCCGCCTTCGTCGGCCACTCCCAACATCTTGCCTTGTTGTGCCAGCATTTTGCCGGCGGCCAGATAGACCTCTGCAGTCCATTCCAGGGCTTGCTCAAAGCTCGCTGATCCATTGGCGACCACCAGGAAGTCTTGTAGATCCACGCTGCCCTTGGCGTGTGCCCCGCCGCCAAAAATCTGAATCTCCGGAAGCGGCAGGCCTGCATGCTCGTCTCCTCGCAGGTACTGCCAAAGGGGTTGGCCCGCATGCTTGCTGGCGGCCCACAGGCAAGCCAGAGATACGGCGGTCATGCTGTTGCCGCCAACGCGCGATTTGTTGCTGGTGCCGTCGGCCGCTAGCATGGCTCGATCAATCGCTGCTTGATCGGTGATGTCCATGCCCAGCAGGGCGGGTGCAAGAATCTGATGCGTGGCCTCCACAGCGGCGCGCACGCCCAGGCCTTTGAGTGCCGTTCCGCCATCACGCAGCTCCCGGGCCTCACCAGATCCGGTGGAAGCGCCGGCAGGCGCTATCGCGCTGGCCGAGGTTCCGTCTGTCAGGGTGACCACCGCCTCGATGGTGGGGCAACCCCGTGAGTCCCACACGGATCGGGCTTGGACGGACTGGATGGAGCTCATACGTGTAATGCTTTCAGGGTGTGATCGAGCACCTGTCCGAGCTTGACGGTAGGCTGTAGGAAGCAGGCTCGGGCGATCTGTCTGACGATTTGGTGCTGGTGGTCTTGTTTCAGATATTCAACGGGGGATTTGCCGTCCACCCTGGCCAGCATCAACGCGGGCAGTAACAGCGCCGCACGTTGCTCAAATGACTCAAGGCTTTCCCACTGTACCGCTTGAAGATAGTTCTCGCTCAGCTTGGCGAAGCTTCGTGAAAGCGCCTGGCGGCGCTCGGGTCGATAGACCATCTTGAGCAAGAGGTGATTGAGACAGAAGCTCAGATCGAATGCCGGGTCGCCGTACCAAGCGCATTCGGCGTCTAAAAAGATGGGCTGCTCACGACCTCGGAGGATGTTTTTTGGGCTAACGTCCCCGTGAACCAGCGCCAGATGAGTCTTGGCGGTTCGCTCGCAAATGGCTTCAAGGGCTTGAGCCAGTTCAGGGTGTTTTTTGGCAGTGGCCAGCAGGTAGGGCTCAAGCCGAAGGCAGTAAAACTCAGTGTCGCTTTTGAAGCGCTCGGCCAACGCAGGGTCCTTAGCTGTCTTTCTGTGAATTTGCCCGAGTGTGAGCCCTACCTGGCCCGCAAATTCCGGATCGATCACCCCTTTGAGCAGCAAGTCCTTCCACACAGGATGGTCTGTTGGCTCCAAATACGACATGAAGAAAACGCCTGCATCGGGATCGCGCCCCATCATGGTCGGTACATTCTGAGGGAAGTCGGGTGCAACGACTCGATACCAGTCGTATTCAAAGGCGTTACGCGACAAGGGGGCTTCCCATAGCGCCGCGACTTTGAGTTGGGCGAGGGCTCGCTTGGCGCAGATGCTGTGGCTATCGAAGTCGATGCGCCAAATGTCGGAAGACACCCCGCCTGTCAGCGGCGCCATCGACCGAATATTTGCGGCCTCAGCCAAGCCCATCTTTTGCAGCGAGCGCATCAAGACCTCTTGGGCGTCTTCGCTCATGGTGTAGTCTCCCGGAAGTCTCCAGATTAGAACTCAGGTGCGCTCAGCAACGACTGAATTGCGCAGGACCCCGATGCCTTCTATCTCAACTTCCACCGTGTCGCCGACGTTGAGCGGTCCGATGCCTTCTGGGGTGCCGGTGATGATCACGTCTCCAGGCCTGAGCGTGATGGCCTGGCTGACGTAGGACACCAATTCATCGACGCCAAAGATCAGGTCTGAGGTGTTGCTGCTTTGTCGCACCTGGCCGTTAACGCGGGTGCTCAGATTCAGCCGGTGGTAATCCAGGCCGGTGGCGATGACGGGTCCGATGGGACAAAAGGTGTCGAAGCCCTTGCCGATCAACAGGCAGCCCGATTCCATTTCGGCAAACTGTATGGGCCGCTCGCTCACATCATTGGCGCAGGTCACCCCGAAAATGTGGGCGTGGGCTTGCGAGACCGGGATGCGACGGCCGGCTTTTCCAATGACGACTGCCAACTCGCACTCGAAGTCAACGCGCTGGCCCTCAAGGGGGTAAACGATGGCATCTTCCGGTCCGATGGCGCATCCGTCAGGCTTCATGAACATGGCGGGCCGTGACGGAAGAGGGTGCCCGGTCTCTTTGGCATGGGCGGCGTAGTTGAATCCGACTCCAAAGATCCGGGGCCGCTCCAAGGGGCACAGCAGCCGAACCTGCTGGGCATCGTCAATCACCCCGGTTTCTTGAAGGCCGTCAAAGGGCAGGCCCTTCAGGCGTCGCCATTTCCCGGGCGAGGCTTGCAGGCCGTAGTGGATTTCGGAGCCGATTGCGTAACGGGCAATATGCATATTGATGGTCCAAGTGATGCAAAGTATTTGGGCAAAGTGGGTATGGGTCGGACGCTTGGGTCCATTCAGGCAGACAGCCGGGCCTCAATCTGATCGTCGCTGGGCGCCCCGTCCATGACCAGTAGGCGTGCA
The DNA here is from genome assembly GCA_964488145.1 of uncultured Polaromonas sp. GTDB lineage: Bacteria > Pseudomonadota > Gammaproteobacteria > Burkholderiales > Burkholderiaceae_C > Polaromonas. The sequence continues at coordinate 15,155 of CAZATV010000013.1, read as the reverse complement.
CTTAATTCGACCGGTGGGGCTTGAGGGTCAATTTCGATGACGGAGCGGCGACACGGGTTGGCCGTCATCACCCCCCATGGGCTGACGTACCACTCATAGCTCTGCCGCGATGCGTCCGGCGCCATAACGACGGTGACTTGATGGCCCCCGCCGACCGATGCGGTGCAAGCGTGCCAGTTAGGGCCAAGTTGCCCCTCAGGTACCGGTCCCTGGCGCAGGGTTGCCCCATATTGTTGTCCCATGCCCGGGCCCAGGCGCGCGTTGAACCAGGCATGGCGGGTGGGTCCGATGCTGACCGGGTGTCCGGGCGCGCTTAACTGCGAGCGGATGTCGATGACGACCAGCGAGTCGTCCGGTTTGACGGCAACTCGGGTGGTGCGATGCTCTCGCAGCACTTCCCGCCCCTCGTGGGCCCCCCACTCGTTGGGCCCTCGCCAGCGCATGGACTGCTGCACCACGGCCGTGTGTGCCTGGATGTCTGCATCGAAGGACCGCTCTTCAATCCGCCCGGGCGCTCTGCCTTGAAACACTTCGTTGACGTAAAAGTTATAGCTGTAGACCTCCACGCCACCTGCCGCCGGAACAAGGAGGTTGACATGGTCGGCTGCCACCCAAATTGATTGATGGTGGGGGTGATCGGCGGGGCTTTCGCCGGTGACCGCAAAGCCTTTGGGCGTGAAGACGGGGTACAGGTAGCTTCGAAATTTTCCCTGGGTGAATCCGAGTAGCGGCCGACCTGCCAGATGAATCATCTTGCGTTCAGCCGCTGCCCAAGCCCCCGAGGGCAGCGGCACTTCTTCCTGGCTTAAGCTCAGTTCGCTCATCGAACGGCCAGGATGCGCCCGACCATGGCTTTGGTATCGGCGCTCTTGCTGCTGAACTCGTCAAACAGGGGTCGAGCCGTGGCAAACCAGCGACTGGCTTCGTCGTTGGGCAGGCGGTGTACCGTTACGCCGGCTTTGACCAGGTCAGCCAGGGCGGCGTCGGTCTTGAGCCGATTGTCTCTGCGCTGCTCGGCGAATATGTCGCGCGCGCTCTGCCGCACCAGCGCTTGCAGGTCGGCGGGCAGGCCGTCGAGCCAGCGCGCATTGACCCGGATCGCTTTGGGCAAAAACCAGTGATAGCTCAAGGTCAGGTGCTTGGCCTGTTCGAACCACTTGAATCCGAGGATGGAGAAAAAGTCAGCTTCTACCGCCTCGATGACGCCCGTGGACAGGGCGGTGTATTGCTCTGCATAGGGCAGCGGCGTTGGGCTGGCGCCCAGTCGCCGCCAGAAGTCGACCCACACCTTGATCTCCGGCACACGGATTTTCAGGCCCTTGAGGCTTTCAAGGTTGGTCACCGGGCGCTTGGACAAGATGTGCCGGAATCCCACCTCGGCATAGGCCACAAATTCAACGCCCGTCTTGCGCCGTGCCACAGCGGACACTTCCTCCCCCAGGGGCCCCTGGAGAATTTTGTCCACATGCGTCTCGTCTTTGAAGATGAAGCCAGGGGCCCCACCGGTTGCCGCTATTTCCGGAGCGACCGACTCCTCCGTGTCTGGGCCACCCACGGTGGCCTGAATGGTCCCGATCCGGCTTTGCTCGATCAGCTGGGTGTAACTGCCCAACTGGCTGCCAGGGAAGTGCTGCGCATCGATTCGGCCGCCGCTGCGACTGTTGAGCGTATCGCACCACCTTTGGAGCGCCTGGGTCAGGGGAGCCCCTGCGGCTTCGGAGTGGGCAAGTCTCATGGTGAACTTTTGCTGGCTCATTGCTGGGCTGGCCAGGCCGAGCGAAAGGGCGCCAGCACCGGTGGCGTGTATCAGTTGCCTGCGGGTCAGCGTGGCCTTGTGTGTAGTCGAGGAAGCGGACATCGGGGAACCTCCTAGTGAATAAAGGGTTGGGCGAAAAGTGCGCTAACGATAGCACAGTCATATTCAAACGATGGATTGGTGTTTTCCATAAGTTCACAAAAATAGCTCTAAATAATTAAAAAAATAGGGTTTGTATTGCGTTTTAAATGGAGATCGTTTGCGCAAGATATCCGGGATCGTCTATAGTCCGCACAAATTCTTACCATCGCTACCCTGTCTGCTTGTGGTCACCATCAAAGACATTGCTCAATATTTAGGGGTGGCCACGTCTACCGTTGGACGGGCCCTGAGTCAGAACTCGCGCATCAGTGCAGCCACCCGGGCGCGTGTGGAGAAGGCCGCCCAGGAACTTGGCTATGTGGCCCATTCGGCGGCCCGCCAAATGCGCAGTCAACGCAGTCTGCTGGTCGGTCTGGTGATTCCCGACGTGCTCAACGCCTTCTACTCAACGGCGGCGCAAGCCATCTCGCGCAGCTTCGATCAGGCCGGCTACCAAACGGTCCTGTCTATCTCAGAGGACAAGCCAGAAGTCGAACTGCGACAGGTGCGCAGCCTGGCCGAGGCGAGGGTCGGCGGCATTGTTTGGGTTCCCAGCATCAAGCCTCAACCGCAGACGCTGAACTACCTGCAGTCGATCGCGCACGTCCAACTCATCCGCCAGTGCCGCAGGATTCGCTCAGACTGGTTCGGAATTGATGACGTGGCCACCACCTATCAGGCGACCGAACACCTGCTCAACCTGGGACACCGTCGCATTGCCTACCTCGGTGGGCCGAAGTCCCTTAGCACTGGAGAAAGCCGGCTCAGGGGATTTGTTCTCGCTCACGACGCGGCGGGTGTACCTGTGGACGAAACCTTGGTGTTTTGCGACTCCCCCGATGCGAGCAGCGGGCAGCAGGTGCTCGACCGCATCTTGGCTTTGACACCCCGTCCTACGGCCGTGGTCGTGGCGACTTCCCGCGGTACCGAAAGCGTATTGGAAGGGCTCAGTGCGCGATCGATCGACGTACCCGCACAAATTTCGGTGGTCGGCTTCAATGACTCCCCGGCCATTTCCTGGTGGGGGCCTGGTTTGACCACCATGCGACTGCCCGTGCGCGAGGTGTCCATGGCCAGCGTGGATTTTCTGGTCCGCAAGATGTCGCAGGGGCGCGCAGCCCCCCCGGCCGTGGTCGGCCAGGTCACTCAGTACCCGCCTCATCTGGTCGAGCGAGGCTCCACCGCCCCGCCCGCCGATTGAGCAAACATTCACCGATCATTGGAAGAACATGAAGCAACTGTACCGAGTTCACGAAGCAGGGGTCCAGGCGCTGGGTTGGCTTTGTGCGGCCATGCTGGCTTGCACCGTTCTCCTGACCGTACTTCAGGTTTTCTTTCGGTACGTGGTGGGCGACCCCCTGTCTTGGTCTGAGGAGCTTTCACGCTGGCTGTTTGTCTGGACGGTCTATCTGGGTTGGCCGCTGCTGATCAGCAAAAACAAGCACATGCGTCTGGAGTTTCTGATCGGGCGGGTCGATGAGGACAAGGTCCGGTGGCTGAACATGTTCAGTCAGGTCATCGTGGCGGCTGCGTGCTGGGCCATGATGTTTCACGGCTGGGATTTCTGCTCGCGCGTGACCGGCACGAGCGGGTCTCTGGAATGGCCTTCGAAGTACCTCTACATGGCGGTCCCGGCCAGTGCGGCCATCTCCTTGCTCGTACTGGCCCACCAGAGCCCGCTGGCCCCGAAGCGTCGCGGCTCCGGCGTCTTGGGCCTTTTGGTGGGGGCGATGGTCTACAAGTTGCTACTGAGCGCCACCGCCTGGTTGCCTATCGACCTCAGTGTGGGCTGGTCACTTCATATCGTGGCGCTGGCCCTGATGTTCCTGGACGTACCGATTGCCTATTGCCTGGTGTTCGCCGCCTATGCGGCCTTTGCCAAACAGGGCGACCTGATGATGCTGCCGATCTCGCAGAGCCTGGCCAGCTCTGTCAACTCATTCATCCTGATGTCGATCCCGTTCTTCATTCTGGCCGCTCATGTGATGAACGCCAGCGCCATCACGCATCATCTGATTCGGTTTGCCGCAGCCTTAGTGGGACACATGCGTGGCGGCCTGGCCCAGGTCAACGTGGTCACCAATACGGTCATGGGCGGTCTGTCGGGCTCATCCCTGGCTGTTGCCGTAGGGACCGCAAAGGCCATGATTCCCGAAATGGAAAAGCGCGGATATCCACGCCCCTTTGCGGCGGCGGTCACCAGTTGCGCTTCGACGATTGACAACCTGATCCCGCCCAGCATCGGAATGATTGTTTTCTCCGCCGCAGGTGCGGTGTCAGTAGGCGCCTTGTTTACCGCAGGAATTGTCCCAGGCCTGCTCATGGCCATGGCCTTGATGCTGACGGTTCATGTGCAAGCCCGGCGCCGAGGTCTGCAGCCCGGGTCTACGCCCATGAGCTGGTCCCTTCGGCTGCTTGCCTGCCGTGATGCCTTGCCAGCTCTCATGGTCCCGATTTTTGTGGTGGTGGGCATGCGCGCAGGCGCATTCACCGCTTCTGAGGCCGGTGCCATCGCCGTCGTATACGCAATCGCTGTCGGTGTGTTTGCGTACCGACAACTCAGGTGGCGGCACTTGCCCGAGGTCTTGAAGGAGGGCGTTTTCGACACCGTCGCCATCGTGGCGGTAGTGGCGGCATCGGCCCCCTTTGGATGGGCGCTAGGGATTGAACGCATCCCGCAGCAGATTGCCCAATCTTTTGCCTTCCTGGCCGAAAACAAGTGGGTTTTTCTCCTGGTGCTTAACCTCTTTCTTCTGGTCGTCGGCTTGGCCATGGAGTTCATTGCGTCCCTGGTAATCCTGGTGCCTATCTTGCTGCCCATTGCGGTGGCGGCAGGCATCGATCCAGTTCATTTGGGCATCATCATGGTGATGAACCTGGTACTGGGCGCGCTCACTCCCCCTCTGGGCGTCCTGGTGTTTGCGACGGCCACCGTTGCAAAGGTCAAGATCAATGAGGTCTACGAGGAGGTCATGCCCTTTTTCTGGGCACTGGTGGTGGTGCTGGCCTTGGTGACCTATGTGCCCTGGGTCAGCCTGGGTTTGGGCAAAATACTCGGCTAACCCAGCGAGCCTGCCTATGCGAGAGTCTGCGGTCCAATTCGCGGTGGTCGGCATCGACCACCGCCATGTGTACGACCTCGTCGGCGGTATGCTGGCTGCGGGCGCGCACTGCGTGGGCTACTGCGAGCAGAGCTCCGATGAGCGGGTGGCGCATGGCTTGGCCAGCCGCTTTCCGCAATTGAAGGCCTTTGTGCAAGCGCAAGACCTTCTGTCAGACCCTGAAGTCGATGTCATCGTCAGCGCAGCCATTCCTGCCGACCGGGCCGACATCGCCGTTGCGGCCATGCGCCATGGCAAAGACGTGCTGGTGGACAAGCCGGGTGTGACGACCCTCGCTCAGTTGGAGGCGGTCCGTCAGGCCATTGCTGATACGGGGCGGATTTTTTCCATTTGTTTTACTGAGCGTTTCCTGGTCCCGGCTGTGCAGCATGCTCTTGAACTGGTACAGGCGGGGGCCATTGGTGAGCCTCTGCACACTCTGGGCATGGGTCCTCATCGGCTCAATGCAGCCATTCGCCCCGACTGGTTTTTCAAAGAAGATCGCTACGGCGGTATTTTGGTGGACATTGCCTCGCATCAAATCGACCAGTTCCTGACGTTCACTGGCTCCCGCACGGCACAGATCGTTCACAGCCATGTAGGCCAATACGACGGGAAAAGGCTGGATTCAGACTTCGACGACTTTGGCGAGATCATCTTGCGGACCGAGCGTCATCGGGGCTATGTCCGCGTCGACTGGTTCACCCCCGATGGCCTTCCCGTCTGGGGTGATGGACGATTTTTCGTCACAGGAACCGATGGCACGCTGGAGATTCGAAAGTATTTGGACATTGGGGGCAAGCCTGGCGGCAATCATCTTTTTCTGGCTGACCGGCAGGGCACTCGCTACATAAACTGCGACACCATGCCCCTTCACTTTTTCACGCGTTTCGTGGCGGACGTGCAGGCCCGAACCCAAACCGCCATGAGTCAATCCCACACCTTGGAGGTTTGCGCCATGGCCTTGCAGGCGCAGGCCATGGCGCGAGAGCGGAGCACGCGGAAATGAAGCGATTGGGCTTGGGCTTGATCGGAGTCGGCCCGGGTTCCGTGCCACACTTGCTCAGCCTGCATGACCTGCGCGAGCACACTGAGCTGAGGGGGGTGGTCACGCGCCGTCCGCAATCGGCTGACCTGGGTCCTTTTTCCGGGCAGATCGCAACCGGTTCGGACTTGGAACTGCTGCTTGGCGACCCTCTTGTTGAGGCCGTGATCATTGCAACGCCACCGGCCACCCATCTTGAACTTGCTCAGGCCTGCTTCGCGCGAGGCAAGCATGTCCTGCTGGAAAAGCCACTGGACATCTCGCTGGAAAGGGCCCGCGCCATCGTGGTTCAGGCCCAGCGCAGTCGGTGTTTGCTGGGTGTCGTGCTCCAGCATCGATTTCGGCCTGCTGCCCAAGCGCTGGCCGCACTCATTGAGCAATCAGACTTGGGTCCCATACAAGCGGCATCGGTACAGGTCCCGTGGTGGCGCCCCCAGAGCTATTACGACCAGCCCGGCCGTGGCACCCGCGCCCGCGATGGAGGCGGTGTCCTGATCACTCAAGCCATTCATAGCCTGGACCTGTTTCGAAGTCTTGTGGGGGTTAGGCGAGTGGTGGCTGCGCAAGTCAGCCGCACGCGCTTGCACACCATGGAAACCGAGGACCATGTTCAGGCCCTGCTCGAGTTGGGCGAGGGCGCATCGGGTTTTCTGATGGCGAGCACGGCGCATTACCCGGGCCGCCCCGAGCGCATTGAAGTGATCGGTTCTCAAGCGTTGGCTGTGCTTGAGGGGGGCAGCTTGCGGGTGGACTATCTGGACGGCCGGCCCCGATTGGACATCGAGGCTGAAGGGGGAACGGGCAGCGGTGCCAACATCATGGATTTTCCCCACGATTCGCATCGCGCCTTGATAGAAGATTTCCTGGCCGCTATTCGTCATGGCCGTCCTTTGCAGGTTGATGGCGCACAGGCGCTCGTCACGCAGCAGTTGATCGAAGACATCTTGACTGCGGGCGGGCCCATGCGCCTGCCGTGAGTCCTGCAGACGGCAATCGCGCCAAGGGCGGCGCTCCTGCTGAACCCAACCGCCGACTTCTGCCCATTTGTAGGAGCCGCGCCCTCGCGGCGATGTGGCTTGCCCACCACCGCAGGGCATTACCCGGCCTCGCGTGGGCGGCGGTAGCGTCTGAAAAACGCGGCTATGCCCTCCATCAGCGCCTCAGGTTGATCGCGATGCGGCGAGTGCCCGCAGTCTGGAATCTCCATCAATTGGGTATGCGGCACGCGGCGTGCGATCCCGCGGATCTGTTCTAGCGTGCCGTATTCGTCGCCCTGCCCTTGGATGGCCAGCACCGGCACCCGGATGTGGTGTAGGCGCGCTTCGATCGACCAGTTGCGAAAGGCTGGCGACAGCCAAGCATTGTTCCAGCCCCAGAAGGCCGAGTCAGCGTCTTCATGGTGCCGCGCCAAGCGCTGCCGGAGCTCACCCTGCAGATAGGCCTGGCGGGCTTGCTCGATGCTGCGAATCGAAAGGTCCTCGACCAGGATGTGCGGGGCCATCACCATCAGGGCTGCCACCTGGGGCTCTTTCACAGGGTCGGGAGCAAAGCCCTGAGCTTGCTGCTCGCCTTGCAAGATCGCGCTGAGCAGCGCAATGGAGCCACCGTCACTGTGGCCAAACAGCCAGACCGGCTCGCTCACATCAAGCGCCCGCAGCACAGCCGGCAGCACCTGGCTGGCCTGGCGTTCGATGAAGTCAGGGCCCCAGTGTTCCTGCGGTTGCCGCGGGGTGGACCGGCCATAGCCTGGGCGCGAATAGACCAGGCCACGACAGCCCAGGCGGGTACACAGTTCCTGCGGGAAGTCGCGCCACATCGACACTGAGCCCAGGCCCTCGTGCAGAAAGACCAGCAGCGGGCCATCGACCGTAGCGTTGACCCACTGGTATTCGATGGCCACCGGCCGATCGTTCCAGCCGATCACCACCCGGTCCGTGGCCTTGCTCATGCGCAGGTCGCCTGCATTTCGCGCAGCTTGAAGCGCTGAATCTTGCCGGTGGCGGTTTTGGGCAGTTCTTCAAGAAAATCGATGCGCCTGGGGTACTTGTAGGGCGCCAGCCTTTCCTTGACGAAGGCCTTGAGCTCGCGTTCGTCAACCTGAGCACCGGGCTTGCGGACTACAAAGGCCCGGGTCTTGGTCAGTCCGTCCTCATCGACCATGCCGATCACAGCCGCCTCGAGGACGGCCGTATGCTGCACCAGTGTGGCTTCAACCTCGAAGGGCGAGACATAGATGCCGCTGACCTTGAGCATGTCGTCACTTCGGCCACAGTAGGTGTAGCTACCATCGGCATTGCGCAGGTACTTGTCACCGCTCTTGGTCCAAGCCCCCTGAAAGGTCTCGCGCGTTTTCTCGCGATTGCCCCAATACATCAGGGCGGCGCTCGGCCCGCGAATGTAGAGGTCGCCCGGTTCGCCCTCCGGTACGGCAGCCCCGTTCTCGCCCCGCAACTCGATGTCATAGCCCGGCACTGGCCAGCCGGTGGTGCCATAGCGCACCCGTCCCGGCACATTGGACAGGTAGATATGCAGCATTTCAGTCGATCCGATGCCGTCGATGATTTCGACCCCGAACTGGCGGGTGAAGCGTTCGCCCAGATCGGCTGGCAGCGCTTCGCCCGCCGATGAACACAGCCGCAGCGCTACTTGCTCACGCGCGGGTAGATCGGGCGCGGCCAGCAGACCGGCAAAGCCGGTGGGGGCACCAAAGAAGACGGTAGCCTGTTGTTCGACCCAGCGCTTGAATACGGCTTGCGGGGTAGGCCGTTCGGCCATCAGCACCACGGTGGCACCCACGCTCAGAGGAAAGGACAGGGCATTGCCCAAGCCATAGGCAAAGAAGAGCTTGGCCGCTGAGAAACAGACATCTCGCTCGGTCAGTCCCAGAACGGGTTTGCCATAGAGCTCGGCCGTCCAGTAGGGGTTGGCATGGGTGTGAGTGGTACCTTTGGGTCGTCCGGTAGAGCCTGAGGAATAAAGCCAGAAGGCTGGATCATCCGCGGTGGTGGGCGCGCATGCGTCCAGCCTGTCGTGCCGGGCCAGTAGGTGCTCCAGTTCGATGTGGGGCGCAGCCACCGGGCCACTCGGTCGGGCGATGATCAGATGACGCACCTCATGAGCCCCGCGCTCCAGGGCTTGCTGCAGCACCGGCAGCAGCGGCGCGCTCACCAGCACCGCTTGCGAACGACTGTGCTGCAGCATATACGCGTAGTCATCGGCTGTCAGCAAGGTGTTGACCGCCACCGGCACCACACCGGCATACACGGCGCCAAGAAAACTCACCACCCAGTCGCTGCTGTCGTGCATCAGCAGCAGCACCCGTTCCTCCCGGCGCAGGCCCAGGGCCAGCAGGCCGGCGGCCATGCGCTCGATCCGTTCGGCCAGCTCGCCGTAGCGCAGCGTGCCCGTATCGTCGACATAGGCGATCTTGTCGGGCCGGCCGGCGTTGAGGGCTATGAGATGCTGCGCAAAGTTAAATGCCGAGCCGGTTGCTGGCGGCAGATTAGCGGTGAGCTTCGGTGCGGTGCCGGTCATCGTGTGTCTCCTGTCGGCCCGTCGCAAGGGGTGCGGGTCGGCGTTTGGATGAGGTGTTTCTCGGAGGGGTCATTCAGTCGGTCTGGAGAGTCTGCAGCGGCTGCAGTACGGTTGTGCTGGCCTGGATGGCCGCGCGGCGGTGATAAAACTGGAGCGCCCGCAAGCCTCCGAGCTCTTCGCCACCGCCAGCCCGCCCCGGGCCGCCGTGCACTGATTGCGGCATCACATTGCCGTGGCCGGTGTGCAGGGCCGCCACATCGGGGCTGATCACATGCACCCGACCGTGGCTGTCGGCCAATTCCAGCGCGATGCGAGCCAGTGCACTGGGGTCATCGCCGTAGACTGAAGCCACCAGCGAGCCCTGGCCCCGCCGAATCAGCTCCAAGGCGTGGTTCGGGTCGCGATACGGCACCAGGGTGGCCACCGGGCCAAAGACTTCATGATCGTGCACGAGATCTGCAGCATCGCTGGCCGACGCGTCTTTCAGGCCGAGCAGGGTCGGGCCGACGCAGCAGGCCACAGCGGGATCGGCTTCGATCAGCGCATGCGAGGCGCCATCGTGCAGCACCTGAGCCTGCGATTTGAGCAGCTTCAGACCTTCCTGCACCGACTTGAACTGTGCCCGGCTGACCAGCGCTCCCATGCGCACCGATTCATGGCGAGGATTGCCCACGGTGATCTTGGCCAGGCGTGCGCTGACGGCGGCAGCGATGTCTGCGGTGAGCTCCTGCGGGACCAGCACCCGACGAATGGCGGTGCATTTCTGGCCCGACTTGACCGTCATCTCGCGGACCACTTCCTTGACCAGCAGGTCCACCGCCGAGTCGCTCGAGCCCGGCAGCAGCAGCGCCGAGTTCAGGCTGTCGGCCTCCAGGTTCACCCGCACCGACCGGCGGGTGATTGCTGGGTGCGACCGGATCTGCTCGGCGGTATCGGCCGAGCCGGTAAAGGACAGCACGTCGAAGGGCTGCAACTGGTCGAGCAGGCCCTGGGCCGAGCCGCAAATCACCGACAGGGCGCCGGCCGGCAGCACACCGGCATCGATCACGTCCTTGACCATGCGCTGCGTCAGCCATGCTGTCGACGTGGCGGGCTTGACGATCACTGGCACGCCCGAGAGCAGGGCTGGCGCGGCCTTTTCCCACAGGCCCCAGGCTGGAAAGTTGAAAGCGTTGATGAACAGGGCCAGGCCGCGGGTGGGTACACGCACATGCTGCGATTGAAACAAGGGATCCTTGCCCAGCCTCGCCGGCTCGCCGTCGAGCCAGGGCTGTTGCTCGTTCAGGGTCTGACCCATCTTGGCATAGTGCCCCAGGGTGAACAGAGCGCCGTCGATGTCGACCGCCGAGTCGTTCTTCACCGTGCCGCTGTTGGCCTGAGCAATCTCGTAGTAGGTCTGGCGCTGGGCCTGCAGCACCTGCTGCGCCTGGGCCAGCAGGTCGGCGCGCTGGCGATAGCTCAGGGCGCGCAGCGCGCGCCCACCGGTTTGGCGGGCGTAGTCAAACGCCGAGGCCAGGTCCAGGCCAGTGGCGTCGACCCGGATCAGTTCGGTGCCCAGTACCGGGTCTCGCAGTACGGTACCCGCGCCTGTGCCAGCCTGCCAGCGGCCGGCCATGTAGTTGGAGAGCAATTCGATCATGGTGATTCTTTCGTTGCGAGGGTCGGGTCCGAAGGGCCAGCCCTGCGATCCGGTCGCGTGCAGTGCCTGCCCGGTCGTGCGGGGCGGTTGTTGGGATCAGCGGTTGGGCTGCGCGGTAAATTCGATCTGACCCTGGGGCAGCAGGTAGAGCACCAGAGCGCGGCCCCGGCTGACGGTGGGTCGGTGGGCGCTGCCCGGCGGGCAGACCAGCCAGCCGGCGGGGCGACCGTCGAAGGTCGCGCCTTCGTCCACGGGCATGATCAGATCGATTTCACCCAGGGGGTGCAGGTGGTGGGGCCCGGCGACGTCTTGCATGTCCACCACATCCACCGAAAAGTGGTGCAAGTCATCGGCCGGTTTAAAGATACGGCCGTACTTCAGGCCGCCACCTTCCCGGTTGGCCAGCCAGCCCTGGGCCACGCCGGTCTCGCAACTGGCCCGTAGACGGGCATACGTGGGACTGGAGGGACCGTGTGCTGCATTGAGCCAGCGGTCCAGCTCGGCATTCAGCGGGCGGCCTGCCAGTTGGGCGGTCAATTCGGCAAGGTCCTGACGAAACTGTTCTGGGGACATGGGGCCTCCGGGATGGCGAACGGCTCAGCGCAGGCGCTTGCCAAGATCGCGAATATGAATTATTGTGCGTGTCTGAACAATAAATCCGCACTTCTGCCGTGTCAAGCACTATATTGCAAAAATCAGGGTTAACCCCAACTTCTTTGCGACCCTCTGATACCCGGGCCGAAGATTCGCCCGGCGCAGGCGAGAAGAACCCCTTTCTGGTCGCCCTGGGCGAGCGGGTGCGTTCGCTCAGGTCCAGGCGAGGCATGACCCGTAAGGCCTTGTCCCAGGCGGCCGAGGTCTCTGAGCGCCATCTGGCCAACTTGGAATATGGCGAGGGCAATGCGTCCATTCTGGTGCTGCAGCAGGTGGCCACTGCCTTGCAGTGTCCGCTGGCCGAATTGATAGGCGATGTGAGTACCTCCTCTCCTGAGTGGCTTCTGATTCGCGAGTTGCTGCAGGGCCGGGAGGATACCGATCTGCGGCGGGTCCGGCTGGCTATTGGTGAGATGCTGGGCCTCGGTGGCACGCCGCAGAGCGGCCGCTCCTGCATCGCCTTGGTCGGGCTGCGGGGGGCTGGCAAGTCCACGCTTGGGCATATGCTGGCTGACGATCTGGGCTTTCCCTTTATCGAACTGAGCCGCTCCATCGAAAAAATCGCCGGCTGCAGCGTCTCTGAAATTCAAGCCTTGTATGGCCAGAATGCCTATCGTCGCTACGAACGACGCGCGCTCGAGGAGGCCATACAGATTTATCCCGAGGCCGTTATCGCCACCCCGGGGGGCTTGGTCTCTGATCTGGCCACTTTCAACCTGATGTTGACCCACTGCACCACCGTTTGGTTGCAGGCCGATCCGCAGGATCACATGAAGCGGGTGATCGATCAGGGGGACATGCGGCCAGTGGCGGCCAGCAAGGAGGCGATGGAGGACCTGCGCGGCATTCTGGCGGGCCGTGCGGCTTTCTATTCCAAGGCCCAGATGCACCTCAACACCAGTGCGCAACCTCTGCAGCCCACCTTTTTGCTGCTGCGCCAGATGGTGCGTCAGGCCTTGCAACTTCCTTTGTGAACAGCCTTGGCTGAGTGCCATGGAAAAGATGCAAAAAAATGCTTGACGTCCGAAAAAATATGCACTATTATGCCTTTCATCGTTGACAGATGCATTTTCTTTCGCCTCGGCTGCTCAGCCTTAGCCCCACGGAGAGACACCCATGAACCCCAGTCCGTCTAACCCTATCGTCGACTACCAGACCCATCCGGATCAGTACCGCCACGTCAAGCTCGGTTTTGAAGGCCCGGTCGCCACCCTCAAGATCGACATCGATGAAAACGCCGGTCTGCGTCCGGGCTACAAGCTCAAGCTCAACTCCTATGACCTGGGTGTCGACATTGAGCTCAACGATGCGATCAACCGCATTCGCTTTGAACACCCCGAAGTCAAGACCGTGGTGGTGACCAGCGCCAAAGACAAGGTGTTCTGCTCGGGCGCCAATATTTTCATGCTGGGCGTCTCCAGCCACGCCTGGAAAGTCAACTTCTGCAAGTTCACCAACGAGACCCGCAACGGCCTGGAAGATTCCTCGCGCCACGAGGGTTTGAAGTTTCTGGCCGCGGTCAATGGAGCCTGTGCCGGTGGAGGTTATGAATTGGCCTTGGCATGCGACGAAATCCTGCTGGTCGATGACCGCTCCAGCTCGGTCAGTCTGCCCGAGGTGCCGCTGCTGGGGGTGCTGCCCGGCACGGGAGGACTGACCCGGGTCACCGACAAGCGTCATGTGCGCCATGACCTGGCCGATCTTTTTTGCACCAGCGTGGAGGGCGTGCGCGGTCAGAAGGCCAAAGACTGGCGCCTGGTCGACGAGATCGCCAAGCCGGCGGTCTTTGGCGAAAAAGTCCGCGAGCGTGCCCTGGCTCTGGCCGCCAGCAGCCAGCGTCCTGACGATGCACAGCCCGTGATCCTCTCGCCCTTAAAGCGCAGCCTCGAGGCCGATACGCTGCGCTACAGCCATGTCACCGTTGAGATCGATCGCGCCAAGCGCACCGCCACCTTTGTGATCAAGAGCCCCGAAGGCGTGCAGCCCGGCGACATGGCTGCAGCGCAGGCCTTGGGCGATCAGTGGTTTCCGCTGGCCCTGGCGCGTGAGCTGGAAGATGCCATCTTGCACATGCGCACCAACGAGCTGGACATCGGGCTGTGGCTGCTCAAGACCTCTGGCGATGCCCAGGCGGTACTGGCCATGGATGCCTTCCTGATGGCCCACCAGGACCATTGGCTGGCCCGTCAGACCATCGGCTATCTGCGCCGCACCCTCAGCCGGCTCGATGTGTCCTCGCGCAGCCTGTTTGCCTTGATCGAACCGGGCTCCTGCTTTGCCGGTACCTATCTGGAGCTGGCGCTGGCCTGCGACCGCAGCTATATGTTGGCCCTGCCCGACGATGAAGCCCAGGCGCCCACGCTGACGGTCAGCGATGTGAACTTCGGTCTGTATCCGATGGCCACCGGCCAGAGTCGCTTGGCCCGCCGCTTTTACGACGAGGCGCCCGCTCTGGATGCGGTGCGCGCCCAAGCCGGCCGCCGCCTCGATGCCGATGCAGCCTTTGCGGTCGGCCTGGTGACCAGCAATCCCGACGACATTGATTGGGCCGATGAGATTCGCATCGCCATCGAGGAGCGTGTGTCCATGTCGCCCGATTCGCTGACCGGTCTGGAGGCCAACCTGCGCTTCAACGGCCGGGAAAACATGATTACCCGGATTTTCGGCCGCTTGACCGCCTGGCAAAACTGGATCTTTCAGCGCCCCAATGCGGTGGGCGAGAGAGGTGCCCTCAAGGTTTATGGCAAGGGCGACAAGGCCCAATTTGACTGGAACCGGGTTTGAGGAGCTAGCCGAGTTCCCAGGCCCTAGGCACTGCGCCAGCGGCGGTCCGATTTTTTCAACTCACCTTCATCCCTTCACCGATTTCACTGACAGGAGCCTCTAATGTCCGGCATCAACTACAGCGAGAAGATTCCCAATAACGTCAATCTGAGCGAAGACCGCACACTGCAGCGCGCGCTTGAGCATTGGCAGCCCAACTACCTGAGCTGGTGGCAGGACATGGGACCTGATGGTTCGCAGAACTTTGATGTCTACCTGCGCACAGCGGTCAGTGTGGACCCCCAGGGCTGGGCTCAGTTCGGCCATGTGAAGATGCCCGATTACCGTTGGGGCATCTTCCTCAATCCGGGTGAGCAGGACCGCAAGATCCATTTCGGCGACCACAAGGGCGAGTCGGTCTGGCAGGATGTGCCCGGCGAGTACCGCGCGAACCTCCGTCGCATCATCGTCACGCAGGGCGCCACCGAGCCGGCGTCCGTCGAGCAGCAGCGCCACCTCGGC
>CAZATV010000012.1:14196-53514 GCA_964488145.1 uncultured Polaromonas sp. | reverse complement strand
AGCGCTGCCGGCACGGACTTCAATGGCCAGCCCCTGTTCCGCGAGGGCGCCTATGGCTTCTCTTACGGCGGGGCCAGCCAGACCATCAACTCCAGCGGACTGACCGATACCCAGTTCGCCGCCGCGCTGCGCACCGGCCTGAACCTGCTGCTCGGGGCCAATGCGGTCACCGTCAGCGGCAGCCGGGCCGCCGGCTTTGAAATCGCCCTGACGGGCAGCGCCTTCAACGGCCGCACCATCAACGGCCTGAGCATCAGCCAGCCGGCCGACCCATCCTACAAAGACGAGTGGGGCAGCATCAGCGTCACCGGCCTGGCCAGCGCGGCCAGCGTCTCGCGTCACTACCTCCTGCTCACACCCGTCTCCAGCACGATCAGCGGGGCCAAGTTCAAGCTCACGCTGGCGCATCCCGATGGCAGCAGCCAGACCACCGGCGAGATCCGCTACATCGCCGACAAAAACCGGCAGACGGTGGCGATCCAGGAAGCGCTCGAGGCCCTGGTCGGACGCGGCAAGGTCTCGGTGCAGTTCGATAACGCCAGCGGCGGCGTCACCGCCCAGGGCTATCAGCTGAGCTTTGCGCAAGGCATCGCCGTCAGCAACCTGAGCGCACAGGCTTACACCACGGCCCTTAACGGCAGCGTGATCCCCGGCGAGGTTCGCGTCAGTGTCAGCACCACCGCCCTGGCAACTGGCTCGCAAGCGTTGGGCACCACGCAGGTCATTGATCTGCACGACGAATCCATCCAAGGTCGTTTCACCCTGGCCTTCACGGACAACGGCATCACCTACCAGAGCGGGCCGATCGCCTTCAATGCCTCCGCACAGACGCTGCGGCAAGCGCTGCTTGATGCGGTGGGCAGCGGTGCCAGCTTTGCCTCCCGAGGCGGGGATGCATCGGTGCGCTTTATCGGAACGCCAGGCAATCAGCAGTGGGAAGTGAGCTTTGGCGGTGCTGCGCTCGGCCGCCATATCGGCGCCATGGAAGGGGTCATCACCCAGATCCAGCGCGCGCCGCAGGCGCAGTTGAGCAAGATCAACAACGGGGCCACCACCTCCGAGGTGCAGCGCATCAGCGCACCAGCGACGGGCCAGTGGTTCGCCCTGACCTTCCAGGGCCAGACCACCGCGGTGTTGGGGGCCGATGTGTCGGCCGCGCAGTTGCAGGCGGCGTTGGAGAACCTCGCCGGCATCGGCCGCGGCAACGTGGGGGTCAGCAACGCCAATGGCGGCTGGGACGTGAGCTTCGGCGCCCAACTGTCCGAACTCAATGTGGCGAGTCTGCGCTTTGTCGAGGTGCAGACCCTGGATCTGCGCCTGCCCGATGGCTTGGCCGACACGGTGCGCCTGCGCGCCAGTGGCCAGGCGGCCTGGGCCCAGGAACTCAATCTGCGCGGCAAGCTGCCGGGCGAAATCCGCGTGCTGCTGCAGGCCAGCCTGGCCGCGCTGCCACAGATCGGGGCCAACAACATCCAAGTGCTGGCCACCGAGCAGGCCGGTGTCTTCCACCTGCTGGGCGCCGGCAGCCTGCTCACCGGCGACCTGCCCGGCGTGGTCGCCGGCCTGTCGCGCTATGTGGAGCCGGCGCCCGACTACCTGCTGATCGGCGCCTCGGGCGTTAATGGCGTGGTCGGGGGCCCCACTGCGGGTGTGCGGCTGAGCAATGGACAGCTGGGGCTGGTGATCTCTCGGCCGGCCAACGGTTCGGCCGCAGCCGGCTACGCACTGAGCGCCTCTGGCACGGTGACGCTGCAGGGGCTGGGCGATGCCGTCACCCTCAACGCCACAGGCTCGGTGCTGATCAACACCCTGGGTCGTACCCTGGACATGAACGTACCGGCCGGCCTGGGCAGCACCACGGTGGCGGTTCGACTGACCGATCCGCGTCATGTCAAGGAACTCATCGTCAACCAGGGCAACCTCAATGTTCAGGGCCTGGGCACGCTCAGCGGCAGCCTGGCGGTCACCGCGCTTTATCACAAGGTCGATGGCATCGACACCACCGATGTGCGCATCGGTCTGGGCAGTGTGCAGGGCCAGCTCAATGCCGGAGGCCTGCAGGCCGGTCTGAGCGGCGGCGCCGGCGCCGTGTTGCTGCGCCATCAGGCGGGCATCGGCAGCAGCTACGCGGTGCAGGCTGAAGGCAATCTGAGTTTCAGCGCCGGCAGCGCAGTCACCCTCACCGCCGACCGCTTGCAACTGACCCTCAACCGCTGGGGCAGCGATCTGACCGAGACGGTGCGCACCGCCAGCGGCCTCTATGAGGTTTCACTGGTAGACCAGGAGTCCCGCATTCGGGGCCGCATGGGCATCAACGTGGCCAATGTGCTCACGGCCCAGGGCGATCTGTTCCTGGAAACGCAGAGCAACCAGACCGCGCGCCTGAGCGACGGCTCCAGCGTGGCAGTCGACCGGCTCATTTTGGGCGGTGCGGATCTGGGCCTGAACCTCAATGCCGGTGGCAGCCTGGGCGCAGCGCTGAGCGATGTCAACCTGCTGGCAGTGGTCACCACCGAGCGTGGGGGTCAGGGACGGCGCTGGCTGGGCGCCAACGCCACCGTGGGCTCGGCCACCGTGGCCGGCTATGAGCTGGGCGGCATCAGCCAAGCCACCCTAGCGATCAATCGTGCCATGAACAGCACCGGCGGTGTGGCCCCGGCAGCCACCGCAGCCGTGGTGGACTGGTCGGCCACCAATCTGCAGCGCCAGATCCGGCCTGATCTCGATCTGGCCATCGCTCACGCGGGCCGGGTGATGGACATTCAGGCCAATGCCTGGCTGCGCCTGGGCGAGGCGCGCATGGCCGGACAGTTTGGCCTGTCGCTGGAAAACGTGGCTGGGGCCGACCGTTGGAAGCTCAGCGCCAGCGATGCCCAACTGGGCCTGAGCGTCGGCGGCATCGGCCTGGCTTTGGACGAGGTCCAGGGCACCTTATACCTGCTGGCCGACGGCAGTCGGCAGGGCTCGGTCCGCGGTCAGGCCGCCCTGGTCGGTGTGCCGGGGCTGAGCCTGGAGGGCGATCTCAGCGCGGCCTTCGACGGCAGTGGACGCCTGCAGATCTCGGGCCTGGCCGAGCTCAATGTCCTGGGTATGGCCAGCCTGGAAGGCAACTTTGTGATCGACCGCACGGTGGTCGACCAGCGCAGCCAGATCCGGGTGGCCATTGCCAACCTGAGCACCCAATTTACCGTCCCGGGCGGAGTGGGCACCGCTGGCCTGAGCAATGGCCGCCTGCTGGTGCTGCTGGGTACAGACGCCGCCGGCCAATCGGGCTACGCCATGCAGGGCTCGGCCACGGCCACGATTGACACGCCGCTGGTGGACCTGATGGGCGAGGTGCAGGTGCGCGGCAACACCCTGGGACGGGCTGTCAGCCTCAGTCAGAGCGTGGGTCGGGCGACCATACAAATGGCGCTCGATGCCACCCGTCAGAACGCGGCAGTGGACTTCGGGCAGCTCGATCCCCTGCTGACCGACCTGCTCGGCGATGGCATCGCCTATGTGGCCGGTGGCATGAGCGATCTGAAGACCGCGATTTCGCCGGACTTCGAGCGCGATGCCCAAGGCAACCCGGTGGGCACTGACAACATCAACGACCATCCGATGGCGGCCGAGTTGCCCTTGATCGGCACCTCACTGACGCAGCTGATCGCTGCCGACCGCATCCTGGGTCTGGGCGACTACACCCGCAGATACCTCGGTGACACCGCAGGCGCCGCGCGTGACCTGCCCGCACCGGTCAACGGCCAGGCCAATCCGCCCACCCTGCGCGGCCTGCTCAGTTACCTGCAGACGCACTGGCTGCCGACCATCGGCGCCCGTGCCGATGCACTCAAGGTGGTCATGAGCGATGGCGGTCTGCGCCTGGCCTTCGACGACAAGATCAAGTTCTCGACCGGCACTGAAGTGGTGTTCGGCGCGCAGGCCGAGCAGCTGGGCCTTTCCATCGACGGGGCGATCAAGGTCAATATCGGCGTGGAAATCGACACCGCCTTTGAGCTGGCGCTCAACTGGGGCGGCGGTCGCAGCGGGGCCAGCTTCAATCTGCAACGCTTCAATGTGCTGGCCAAGGCCAGCGTGGACGACATCGATGTCACCGCATCGCTCGGACCGCTGGCGGCCAGCCTGGGCGATGTCAAGCGCCAGACCGGCAAGCTGTTGCTGGAGATCGGCGGACAGGTTCAAAAGAGCGCCACCGGTGACCTGAGCTTTGTCAAGACGGTCGACAAGGTCGAGGTGGTACTGCCGGTCTACGCGCAACTGGGCAGCCTGGATCTGGCGGCCGGCAAGACACCGACCATCCGCATCACGGGCAGTCCCTTTGCCGGCCAGATCAACTGGAGCACCGAGAACTTCGATGCCATCGGAGACTTCAGCCGCCTGTCGGTGGTCGATCTGGTGCTGATGTTCCCCGACTTCATCGACGCCCTGGCCACCGTGGCCGAGGACGAGCGCATCGCCCAGGCCCTGCCCTTCCTGGATGCGGGACTCGACCAATTGCTCAGGTTCGGCGAAGGCTTCAAGAGCAGCGTCTACGACAAGATCGATTTCTACAAGCCGCGCGTCGACCTGATGAGCCTATCGTCGGTCACGGTGGCCCAGGCCACCGGCAGCGATGGCAGCGTGGTCAATGTGCTGATCAACCCCTTCGGCGGCTTCGATGCCCAGGCGCTGGACAAGAAGGAAGTCACCGTCTACCGGGAGGTCGCCGGCATCACCGAGACGCTGGGCACCTTTGCCATCGAGCGGGTGATAGACAGCAAGACCATTGCCCTGGCTGGCGCGCAAATCTCCGGCGCAGGCCTGCGCGCGGTGATCCACGAAGAACGCACCCTGATCACCACGCTGCAGGAATTCATTGAGGCGGTCAACCGCTCGGGCGTTTTGCCGGCGGGCCTGCAAATCGTCTTCGATCCAGTCCACCGCAGCTTCGGCGTCCCACTGCGCTTCCGCGAGGACTTCAAGCCCTTCGATGTACCGCTGAACCTGCAGCTGGGCATCGATGAGTTCAATCTGAGCACCAACGCCAGCGCCAGCATGAGCGTGTTTGTCGAAGGCACGCTGGGCTTCTTTGCAGACCTCGATGGCCGCACCCTGGTGGGTAACAAGGGCAGCGCCGCCGCGGGCAGCAATCTGTTCTCGGACAGCACCTTCCTGTTTGACAGCACCATGCTCGGCTACAGCCTGGAGCTCGACGGCCAGAAATACACCGTCGTCGGGGTGGGCAGCGGCGGACGCAGCGTCAGCCTGGACCGCGAAGTCTCAGCCGGCGCGCGCGAACTGGGCTATGTGCTGCGCGAAGACCGCTTCACCATGGGCATCGAGAATGTGGCCCTGAAGGCCGGCATCGAGGCCAATGTGTCCGATCTGGAAGTGGGCCTGCAACTGGGCTTCCTCAAGGCCACGGCGGGCGGCAAGGGCACGGGCTCGGGCGTGACGCTCAACGCCACCGCCGGGGTATCGCTGGACAAAAACCCCGGCAGCGGCAATGCGCTGGACAAGCGATTTAGCTTCAGCGAAATCAGCACCTCCAACATCCACTTCAGCCTGCAAGGCACGGCGCAGGCCAAGCTGCGCGGCCTGAAGATCAATCCAGGCGTTGGGGCCGACATCCCCCTGGCGCCCAACATCGAGCTGTCGATGACGGCGCTCGATCTGTTCAATCCGGGCGCGACCCGGGTGATCCACCAGAACCCGGCCTACGCAGCCGATATCCCTTCGCTGGTGCGCGCCGGCACCGTTGGTACGCGCGATCTGGTGGTCATCATGCCCGACCTGGGCGCCGCCTTCGACTTCAAGAACCTGTCGTTCAGCGACATCGTCGACGCCACCCGCATGGGTCTGGAGTTTGTCCGCGACGCCATTGCCGACCAGCCCTTCTATTCGGTGGTGATGCCAGTGGTCGGCCGCTCGCTGGCCGATGTCTTCCCCTTCGTGGACGGCTTCCTGACGCAGGTGCAGCAAGCCGCCGACAACCCAGCCGCAGCCATCGGGCAGGTCGAGAGCATTTTTGAAGGCGCACTGGGCATTACCGACAACAACAGCCTGCGGGCCGAAGACCAGATCTTTGCGCTCAGCCTCAATGGCGACACGCTGGACGTGCACCTCAAGCTCGACAAGGTGTTCGAGCAGAAATTTGGCTTTAGCCTCGACCTGCAGCAACTGGCCAGCATAGCCGGGCCCAGCGCGCTGGCCGGCATGGACTTTGTGGATGCGCTGGCCGATGTGATCAACCCCGGCGCTGCCGGCAAGATCACGCTGGCGGCGATGGCCAAGCTGCAGATCCAGGCCGGCATTCGTTTTTCGGGCAGTTCGCCGGAATTCTTCCTCTACGACTACAACCCCACCCGCATCCAGACGGTGGCGGTGGCCGCCTTCGGGACGGCCGTGTTCGCCAACCGCAGCAGCGCGGTCAGCAACGAGACCCGCAACGCCATCCTGCGCGATTTCCGCCAGGCCATCACCAGCGCAGGGACCGGGGTCGAACGCATCACGGCCAGCGTCAATACCTACTGGCTGACCGCCAGCGAAGCCGGCAACACCGATGCGGTGCACGGGGCCAACCAGCTCGCCGGACGGCGCCAGGCCGCCCTGATCGACCTGCAAGGCTGGCTGAGCACGCAGCTGGGCGTCAAAGTCCAGCTCTTTGCAGGCGAGCAGAAGCAGCTGGCCAGCGCCGACGGTCAAAAGCTGTTCACCGGGGTGACCGCCTACCGTGCCGTCAGTGTGACGCCCGAGCAGGCGCGAGGCACCTACCTCACCCTGGGTCTGCGGGTGGCGGGCCAGGACCTGTACATGGGCTTTGAGGCCGGCCCTGCCAAACTTGGCGTGGTCGGCGGCTGGGCGGCCATCGACCGCGATGGCCTGGCCAGCACCCAGGACTACGCCAGCTTCACCGTCAAGCTCGACCAGCTGCGCGGCACGCGACCGGACGACGGCAAGTTCTATCTGGGCAGTGAACGCCTGGGCGACAACTTCTCCTATGCCGTCGAAGGCGCCTTCGGCATGGACCTGCCGATGCAGATGAGTTTTTCCATCGGCACTATCTCGCTGGGCAAGTTCACCGCTTCCACCACGGCCGCCGGACTGGCCGGCCTGCTCGGCGGCGCTGCGGGTGCGATCTCGGGCCAGAAGCTGCTCAACATCTCGGTGCCCAACGTCCAGAACATCATGGACGACTTCCTCAGCGAGTTCAGCTTGCTGGGCATGCTCAACGACCCGAGCCGTATTCTGGACGGCATCGACGGCGCCCTGGGCGTGGTGCAGGATGCGCTGGGATCGGAGTTCACCCGCGAGATCCCCTTGATCGGCAGCAGGCTGGGCGATGCCGGCAACTTCGTGCGCGATGTACGGGTGGGCTTGCTGCAGGACCTGCGCAAGAAGCTTTCAGCCGAAGGCGGGGCGATCGGCATCATGCGGTCCTCGCTGTGGGACCTGTTTGGTACCGGCGGCCTGAACATCATTCTCGACAGCACTGGCGACAACCAGGTCACCATTGCCGACGTGCAGGTGGCCTGGTTCGACAAGAACGGCGTCAAGCTCTCGGACTGGGTCATCGGACAGATGCCCGCCGGCGCCGAGGATGCCATCCAGTTCAACATGAAGCTGGGCAAGAAGCTGGTGGGCGCCAACGTCGACATCCCGCTGGACTTTGACCTGCCAGGCTTCTCGCTGGACATCAATGGCGGCTTTGGCTTTGACCTGCAGTGGGCCTTTGACTTCGGCTTCGGCTTGAGCGTCTCCAGCGGCTTCTATCTGACCACCAACCGCGACAGCAGACCCGAAATCCGGGTGGAGGCGCTGGCCTATCTCAGCGGCCAAAACGGTCAGCCCTTCACCGCCGAAGGCAAGCTGCTGTTCTTTACCGCCACCGTGGTCGACATGGGCCGCCAGGCCAGCGGCCAGGCCTTCAAGGCCAGCGGCGCCGATGTGCTGCTGGGCGTCGATGTACGCGGGGACAGCAAGGGCCGACTGGCCCTGACCCAGTTGTTTGCGCAGTCGCCCAGCCAAACCTTCGGCACGGTGTTCAGTGTCAACACCGACATCAAGCTGCAGACCACTCTGGCTGTAGCCGGAAACATCAAGGCCATGCCCAGGCTGCGAGCCAACCTCATCGTCGACTGGGATTGGCAGTATGGGCAGAAGATGACCGCGCCCAAGGTCGACCTGACCAATCTGGCGGTCGATGTGGGCAGCTTGGTCAACGACTTCCTGCTGCCCATTGCCGACCGGCTATCCGGCATGGTCTCACCCTTCAAACCCTTCGTGGACATGATGCTCACGCCGATCGGCGGCATGGCATTCACCAAGATCATCGGTATTGAGAACACGCCCCTGGGCCTGCTCAACGGGCTGCTGCGCTTTAAGGGCAAGCCGCAAATTCCGGCCGATTTCTTCAAGGCGGTGCAGTTCATCGCCAGCTTGCCCAGCCAGATCCGCAGCTGGGGCAACACCGGCTGGATCGAACTGGGCTCGCTCAAGGGCTTCGGCTCGGGCAGCCTCAGCGCTGCCCAGGCTCCAGCCGGCCTGCCCGCGGATCTGCAGGCCAAGTTCAACGAGGTCGGCGCGAAATCGACCGGCGGCTCCAGTGACGCCACGCGCTCGGGCTTCAAGATGCTCGAGTACATCAAGAGCATCGACAACTGGAAAGCCATCTTCTCCGGCGGCGACGCGGTGCTGTTCAGCTACGAGTTGCCGCTGCTGGGCGTCAAGTTCGACCAGCGGGTGCCGCTGGCCAAGGTGCCGATCGGCCCGGTGCTGCTCGAGCTGACCGCCATGGCCAAGTTCGAAGCCTTCGCCGATCTGGCCTTCGGCTTTGACACCTTCGGTATCCGCAAAGCCCTGAGCACCAGCAACCCGCTCGATGCGCTGGACGGCTTCTTTGTCTACGACTTCACCCTGCCTCAGTTCAAGAACGGCAAGATGGTGCCAGGTACCGGCGGCAAGGAAAAGGACGAGTTCTATGTCAGGGCCGGGGTGGGGCTGGAACTGGCGGTTCGACTGGGACCCATCGCTGGCGGCGGCAGAGGCTGGGTCAATTTCTATGCCGGCGTGGACTTGCAGGACATCGCCCGTCAGGTGCTGACCAAGAACGATGCCGGCTATGTGACCAACGTGCAGTGGGTGAGCGACGGCCGTATCCGTGGTAGCGAAATTGCCACCATGTACAACTACCAGGGCGGCGGCTTCAAGAACCTGTTCAACATCCAGATGAATGCCAACTTCTCGTTGGACATCTTCGTCGAGTTTTCCATCCGCATCCCCATTATTGGAACGATACGGTTCACCTTCTATGAAGCGACCCTGTTCAAGATCAAGCTGTTCGACTTCAAATACGAGGCGCCACGGGTACAGCCCGTGCTAGCCGTCAAGTCGGGCGACACCCTGACCATCAACGCCGGCCCACGGGCGGGCCAGCGCCTGTACTTTGACACCACCGACGGCAACGAAAACTTCATCCTGTCGGGCCAGGGCGGCACCGTCAACATTGAATTTGACAGCTGGTACCAGACCTATTCAGGGGTCAAGAAAGTGGTGATCAACACCGGCGCGGGCAATGACGTCATCGATGCCTCGCGACTGAGTGGGGTGGTTATCGACGCAGACGCCGGCGCCGGCAATGACGTCCTGATCGGTGGCTTTGGCCTGGCCGGGGTAGGAGGCACACTGCGCGGCGGCTCGGGCAATGACAAGATCAGCCTGGCCCAGGGTGTGGGCGACCGCTACGCTCTGGAAGGTGGGGCCGACGATGACGTGGTCACCGGCGGGCTGGGCAACGACACGGTCAAGGGTGACGCCGGCAATGACAAGCTCGACGCTGGCGCTGGCGACGACGAAGTCTGGGGCGGCACCGGCAATGACCAATTGCGCGGTGGCGGGGGCTACGACACCTACGTCTACGAAAGCAATGCGGGTGACGACAGCTTCGCCGACCGGGAAGGCAACACCGCGCTGGACTTCTCGCGGGTGGCCAACGGCGTGGCGGTGACTCTGGGCAAACGCTCGGTCGGCATGATCGACACCCAGGGTCAGGAAGTGCGTGTCTCAGGCACCACCGTCGACAGCATCACCCTGTCGCAGTGGAGCGACACGGTCTATGTCACTGACTTCCCGGCCTGGACCATCGATGTCAAGGACAAGGGGGGCGCAGACGACTACCGCATCACCCTGGGCCGTGCCGGTGCCTCCGGCGGTACCGGCACCGTCAACATCATCGAGTCGGGCAGCGGCTTTGACGAGATCGTTCTGGAACAAACGCGAGCCCGCGCGGGAGATGCCATCGTGCTCGACCTGGGCCGGGTGGGCAATGGCCGCGAGGTGGTGACCTACAACAACGCACTGACCGAACGCCTGACCCTCAAAGGCAAGGGCGCTGCCTACAACGCTGAGGGATTGATTTCCTTGGGCGGCGACATCCGCTACACCGCCGATCTCGACGTGGGCGGCGAAAAAGTCAGCTACCTGGGCGCCACCGCCTTCCGGGGGGTTGCGCGCACCATCCTCATGGAGAGCGACATGGAGGCGGCCAGCATCGTGCTGGAGTCGCTGACCACGCTCAATGTGGTCAAAGATTTGGTGGCCACCGGCAACGGCCATATCGATCTGCGCACCTATGGCGACAACACCAACATCGTGCTCAAGGCCGATCTGGTGTCGATGAATGCGCAAAGCACCACAGCCCGGCCGGCCGGCGACGACCAGGGTAGCGGCTGGATCCGCCTGCAGGCGGCCGAAGGCAGCCTGATCAATGACAACGGGAGCTACATCCGAGGCGAAGGCGCCTATGTGCTGATCAAGGCCAAAAACGCCATCGGTACGGTGGCCAAGCCTATCTTCAGCCGGGTGGCCGAACTGACCGCCGCCACCGCCTCCCACGGCAGCGGCGATGTGGTGATCCGCGAGGACAACAGCTTGACCCTGGTGGTGGAAAAGCAGTTGATCAGCCCGGAAAACCCCGGCGGCTACCGCCTCTATACCGACACGGCCGATGCCAGCTGGACCAGCCGCTGGGAAAGCACGGTCAACTGGGACACCGCCACCGTCGCAGGGGCGGCCGATTGGCGCACTGACGTGATGCGCAATGCCGATGCCAACCCCGCCACCGATCATGCGGTGCGGGTGACACAAGGTAATCTGCAAATTGACCTGCTCAAGACCAATTCCCTTCTGGCGCTGACCAGCGGGGTCATCAGCACCCTCAAAGGTGGCGCCCACATCACCCTGACCGCCGATGACATCGACTTTGCCAGCGGCATCAACAATGTGCGTGGGACGGGAACGCTCAAGCTGCGCTCCAACCAAAATGTCTGGCAGACCTACCTGGGTACGGCGGCCGAGGACATCGACGGGCGCGATTATCTGGAGAGCAGCCCAACCCAGATTGGCGTGCAGGCGATGTACTTGTCAGCCCGCGACCTGTCGGCCATCCGTGACGGCTTCGCGCGTCTGGAGATTGGACGCACCGATATCGGCAATCTGATGTTCATTGGCGATGCGCGCCAGACCTCCGCGGTCAAGATGAATCCGAGCCTGACCCGAAGCATCACCTCGCAGCGCTCGCAGTTCCTAGACGAAAGCTACCTGTATGCCGATGAGATGTACATCACCGGCAACGTGCAATCGCCGGACAACCTGATCAGCTTCAATGCCCGCAAGATGGGCGTTCTGGGCAGCAACATCAAGGCGCCCACCCAGTTTGGTGACTCCGGTGTCACGGCTCGCCAGGTGGTGATGAATGTGGGCGAACAGCTGGCCGTCGGCGGCTGGATCGTGGGCACTGCCACCGGTACTGCCCAATCGCCCATGGAGTCGGTGCGCATCAACATCAGCGGCAAGCCCGGCGATCTGATGCGCGATACCCACCAGATGGTGAGCATCATGGGGGCGACCGGCGGAGCGTTTGCCCTACAGCTCGATGTCGACGGCGTGCGTTACCAGACTGACGACATCAGTTGGACCGCAGACCGCAGCGTGCTGAGCGCCCGCATCCAAAATGCGCTGGGTGACGTTCTGGCCGGCACCGGTGGCACCCGCATCGAGGTGGTCAATGGCTCGGGGGCCAGCCTGGCCGGTATTGCCGGTGCCACCGTCAGCGTCAATGATGCGCTGGGCGTGCGGCTCGGGGGCACCCTGGCCAACCGACTCAACCTTGCCCCAATGTCGGTCATCAATCGCGGTCTGACCGTGCCCAATGACCTGAACACCGGGGTTTTTGACAGCCGGGTCTTCATCTTCACCGGCGGGGCCGCCTCGCCCTACGGGGCCACCAGCCTGTCCCTGGAGTCGCTCGGCCGCATCGAAGTGACCGGCGACTACAACACGCTCAATTTCAACCTGCAAGGCAGTCTGGAGCAGCGCGGCCGGGTCGTTCTTGGCGGTGTGGGCAACACCCTGAACGTCAATACCCAAGGCCCGGTCATCCTGCATGAGCTGGCCAGCATCCAGGGCGCCAAGGACAACGCCTCGATCAACCTGCGATCGGCCGACGTCCTGGCGCTGAACATGGGGGCCAACATCCAGGCCGGTACCCAATACAACGTCGCGCAAGCCACCACCACCCTCACCGGCAGCAACGGCGCGGTGTCTTTGCGATCAGACAAGGAAATGCTGATCGCTGGCCTGGTCACCCTCAGTGGCGACCTCAGCGTACAGGCGGGCAACCAGGCTTACGATGTGGCCCACGACGGCCCCGACCCCAGCGCACCGGGCTATAAGCCGCAATACAGCGTCTACAACAAGACCGGCTATTTCGGCGGGCTCAATGCTGCGCAACTGCCCTACATCGCCAGCCACACCGGCGGCTACGGGCTCCTGGTCAACGGCAACATCATCAGCCTGGGGGCGAACAAGGACCTGCAGATCCGATCCGGACAGGACCTCATCGTGCGCGGCGTGGTGGAGGCCCGCGGCGCCAGTTCCACCCTGACCCTCCAATCCGACGAATGGGTCTACGTGGAGGCCAAACTCAAGGCTACCGAGGCCATCAGCGTGCTCGGCGGTTACAGCTCGGCCAGCCAGGCGGTAAGCAGCGCCGGAGCCGACAGCCGCGGCACCAGCGTGTACGTGCACACCATTGCCGAGCTGATCACCTCCGAGGCCGGTAGCAGCGTGACCGTACGCGGCAAGCAGGATGTCGATGTGTTCGGTCTGGTGCTCGCCGGCGGCAGCTACGGTGGCAGCGGGGCCACCTTCACCCTGGACGCCAACGGCGATGGCGGCTCCAGCATCGACATTGAGGCCGCCCAGCAGGTACGGCTGGAATCGGGCCTGCTGGCCAGCGGCAATGTGCGATTGGCCGGTGGCGCTCCGGGCAGCGACGACAACTGGAACGGCCTGAACATGCTGGACGATGCGGCTATGCAGGCCGAGGTCAGGGCCCGCTTGGCCACTGAAAATCCGAGTCTGAGCGCAGCGCAGATCGACGCCTTGATGACCAGCCTGGGCGAGCGGGCCTACAACCGTCTGTCGGTCCTGGTCAACTCGGCCGGCGGTATCACCGGGGCCGGCCTGGGCGCCAACGGCGCTGGCAGCACGGTCACGGTACAAGCCCAGGGCCGCGCCGAACTGATGGGCACCCTCACCGCCGGTGGCAGACTCAGCCAGACCATCAGCAATGGCAAGCTGATGGCCCAATCGGTCACCTGGAGCGGCCGAGCATCTGACCTCCTGATCGAGACTTCCGGCCGCGCCTTCATCGGCGGCACCACCCGAAATCAGGCTGGCGCGACGGTCAACGCAGCGGGTTACCTCAACGCCAGCCGTGAAGTCAGGGTACGCGGTGGTACCGATGTCAGCGGCACCGGCCTGCTGGTTTACGGCGCCTCGGAAATCGTCGCCGAAGGAACCTGGGACTACGCCCAAGACGGCAGCCGCAGCCGATTGAGCACCGGCAGGACCTATGTCGATGGGCTCATTGATCTCTACGGCGTCAACGATGTGCGCATGGACGGCCTGCTTATGGCCGGCGGCCGGGTGGATATCGTCACCCGACAGGGAGAATATGCCGGCCGTCAGCTGACTTCGTACGATGTGGATTCGGAGATCCGCATCCGTGCCGATCGGCAGTTGATCATCGGCACCGACCTGACCGCTGGCAAGAAGATCGACCTGAAGGGCGGTAACGACACGCGTACACCCAGCCAGGCCGCCCCGTATGACGGCAGCGGTCTGGTGCTGCTGGGATCGGTCAGCCTGAGCACCTCGCGCGACAACAGCGTGATCCATGTCAGTGCGCCCGACCGTATCGACGTCCTGGCCCCGGCCGATCTCCATGAACTGGTCCTGCCGGACTGGCCCATCTCGGCCAACGGCGTCCTGAGCAACAACGTGCGGCTGATCGCCGAGATCGACAAGATCGGCTACAAGATTCAGGCCATCATTGACGTGACTGCCGCAAGTACCGCCGGCTACACCACGATCACCCAATTGCAGGGGGACCTCAACGCCAAGTTTCTGGCTGCGCACTGGAGAGTCACTCAAAGCCAGGGCGGCACACTGCCAGCACTGGATACGGTCTATAACGGTCTGGCTGCGGTACCCAATTTCTCTCAGAGTCAGCCCGATATCGCCGTCAAATTCCGTGAAGGCAGGCTGCGTCTGGTCGGCCCCTACGAGCTCAAGGTGCTGGCCTCCACCGTCCACGGCACGACCAGCTACACCAGCAGTGCGGGCGATCTGGGCCTGGTCTTTGCGGGCGGCACCACCTCGTACAGCTCGATTCGCCGCTACTCCATCCACGCGCCGGGCACCGGATCGGTGATCCATATCGGCGTGCAGGGGGCAGACAACGGCCTGCAGTACATCGCGGGCAAGCTACGCGCCTACAGCGCCATCAATCTCTACAGCAGCTTGGTGGATCTGGACTACACCGGCGTGCTGGAGACCATCAACGGCTCGATCAGCTTTGCTGCCGGCAACGAGGGCGTGATCAAGGGCAGCGTGATCGCTGGCGGTGCCGGCAGTGACGTCACCCTCAGCTCGGCACGCTCGCTGACCGTGCTGGGCACCATCCAGGCCGCCGATCGGGTAGAACTGCGCGGTGGTGACGGCCAGCGCATCAGCAGCGGTTCGCTGACCGTCACCCACGCGGTCACCGGCCAGCAAACCACCCTGCCCGGCTTCTACAGCCTGGTCATTCAGAACACCGCACGCATCATCACCACCGATGCCGGCGGCAGCCTGACCCTGGTGGGCACCAACAACGTGCTGATTGACGGGGCGGTCATTACCCAGCAAAGCAGCGTGCCGGTGGAGATCGAGTCTGAACTGGGCCTGCTCAACCTCAATCGCAGCAGTGGGCGCATCGAGGCGGCTGGTGCGCTCACCCTCAAGGGCTTCGACATCCTGCTCGATGGCCCCATCAACAGCACCCGGGATGACGGCCTGGCCGATGGCAGCCTGGCCAGCTACGAGGTGCAGGTGATCGCTCAGCGTAACGCCTTGCTGCGCGGCAACCTGACCGCAGCCAAGGACGTGCGGATCAAGGCCAGTGGCATGGCCGAGTTCTACGACAACCTGCTGACCGCCTCCACGCTGCGGATTGAAGCTGCGGCCGCCTACTTTGGTAGCCCGATCAGTGCCAGCGCGGCCAACCAGAAAGGCTCGCGCATCGAGGTGATCGACCGTCTGCAACTGACGGCCGATGACCTGGGTGTGTATGCCGGGGCCCTTCTCCTGTCCAAGGGCGCGCAATCGGACATCACGATGAACGTCGGCACTGCCCTGTTTGTGGGTACCGTCCACGCCGGCGCCCGAATGGACAGCAGCAGCGGCAGCGTCCAGGCTGCGGTAGTAAGCCAGAGCCATGCCAGCCTGAACATCACCGCCACCGACAGCCTGCGGCTCGGGGTGGGCGCCAATCCCAACACCACGCCACCGACGGTGGCTAACGACGCCAACCTGCTGGCCACCGGCAGCCTGACGCTGGCCGGCGGCTCGGGCCTGAGCCAGGAGGGCCTGGGTCTGTGGATTTCAGGCGCCAGTCGGGTGGCGGTGGTCGACGATGGCCGCAGCGCGGTCAGCCGCGCGCTGAGCTTGAGCAGCGCCCGCGATATGCGCATCGACGGGTTTGTGCAGTCGCAGGCGGGCGGCGGCACGGTCAGCGCCCAGGCTGCCCGCATGATCACCGTCAACGGCGTCATCCAAGGCTACAACACAGTATCACTGGCCGGCGGCCAGTCCGACAGCAGCGGTCTGTCGCTGACCACCAGCGCCCTGGTCTACCGTATGAACACGCAGCGCGGCGCTACAGCCGCGGGTACCTACTTCGTCGATGGCGAGGGCCGCTGGATGGACGCCTCGGGTCGACTGGTGCTCGATGCCGGCGCCAATGTGGTCACCGAGAGCAACAACCTGGCCGCCGATCGCATCAGCACCGATTCCGATCCGGTCGACAAGCGCATGGGCGGGGCACCCATACGCCTAGACGGCGCCATCATCGACACCGCCCAGGGCGGCACCATCGGCTTGAGCGGCAGCGGGATGATGCGCCTCAACGGCGCCATCGGCCAGCTCTACGAAAGTGGTGGCGCCCTGGCCCCTCGCGTCAACACGGTCACGATCAGCGGCAGCAGCCAGACGCAAACACAGATCTACGCTGACATCTACGCCAACGACCGCATTGCCATCACCGGCAAGGACATCAACCTCTATGCCGATGCCCGTCTCGATGCCCGTGGCAGCGGCGCGCAGATCGAGGTAGTCGCCGACCAAACCTTGTTCATCCAGGGACAGAGCGGCAGCGCCAACGCGGCGGTGCTGCGTTCAAACGACTGGATCCACCTGCGCGGCAGCGAGGTGCACACCAGCGGCTCGATTTCGGCGCAGAACAGGGTCTGGCTCAACGCGGCGCGCGATGTCTACATCTGGGGCCTCATCGACACCCGCGCCAGCAGCAGCGGCAAGGTGGACGTTCGGGCCGGGCTCTCTACAAGCCTGAGCGATGCATCGGCCCGCAGCACGCAGGCCGATGAAGCGGCCCTGAGCACCTTCAAGGCCAGCCTGGGCACCGGCTCCATCTACATGCTAGAGGCCGCGCAACTGCGCACCCACGGCATCGAGACCATACGCACCGGCACGCTCAACCTGGTGGCCGGCGAGGATGTGGTGCTCGATGCCAATGCGCTGGCGGGCGGCTTGCGGACCGTCTCGGTGCCAGTGATCAGCACCGAAACGGTAACGTACAAGGTGGTCACCGGCTACACGCAGGAGGTCGACCGGGTCATCGATGTCGAAGTCACCAAGCTGGTCAAGACCACGGTCAGCGAGCCCGACGGCTTCGAGCGGGTGCGCGACGGCTACAGCTACAACGAGATGAAGGTCACCCTGACGCAGACGGGGTACTACAACGGCACATCCAAGACCACCCGCACCTGGTTCATCGAGGGAGTCGACTACAAAAACGCCTCCAGCAGTCAGGGCAGCGGGCCGGTGGTGAACTGGTCAGGCTATGGTCTGAGCGCCCCAACCCTGGTCAACGGTCTACAGCCGACCTTCAGCCAGTTGCCCACCGACGCCCACCGCGACGCGGTGATTGCCACCCTGGGCTTCAAGAAACTCTACGATTTTTCAGCCAGCGACTTTGTCACCAAGCGGGTCATCAAGGGCAATCCCACGCAATCGGTCTGGGTGCCCGAATGGTCCACCCTGAGCAATCCGGCCCGGCACATCTACAACTTCAGCAGTCTCAATGGCTGGAGTGACAAATGGATTCGTCTGCCGGTGGGGGCCGAGGCCGATGTGCTCAAGGTGGTCACCGGTGAGCGGCCGTCGAGCGTGACAACGGTCAATGTGGGCTACTTCGTCGATGCAGCCAACGCCATCTACACGCAAGACCGCAGCCGCTATACCGGCACCGGCGGAGGCGGCGCTACCTGGGAGAGCTGGTGGGGCGACCTGCCTTCAGGCACCTGGACGCCTGGCTATGTCAATCCGGGCAGCTATGCCGGCGGTAGCCTTTACAACCACTCCGAGTGGGACTGGTGGAAGATCGACCTGATCGGCGGGCAAAGCTATCAGTTCTACTTGGCCGGCAGCGGCACCAATGGCGGCTGGCTGCGTGACCCCTGGCTATGGGTTTTTGACCCGTGGGGACGGCAGCTGGCCTACGACGACGATGCCGGCTGGGGCCTGGATTCTTCCATCGGCTTCCGCGCACCCTACAGCGGTACCTTCTTCCTGGGAGCCGACAACTACCGTGACGGCTCAACCGGCTACTACCAGCTCTACGCGAGCGGCTATACCGACGTTGACAATTCGCCCGAACGTTTCAATGTCGCCTATGAAAACGGCACCGGCCAGCGCCGCTACGTCGTCGACGGCTATACCGCCAATTCACCGGGCGTCATCACCTACACGCCCTCCTGGGCCGGGCAAAGTGCCAACACCTCCAACAACTGGGGCGGCAGGAACAATGTGGCCCCGGCGGCCTTTGTCTCCAACGCGGCCAGCGTCAACTACCAAAACGGAGTGCGCAGCTTCAGTGCGGCGGCCGCCCAGTACTACGACCCCCGGTCTGGTGCCACCGCGCCCAACTACATCTACGAGACTTTCTACGTTGACCGGTTCAACTGGGTCAGCAAGAGCACCGGCATCAGCGACAGCCGGGCCACGCTCTACTACAACTGGACCAGCACGGTCACCGACATCTATACCAACCAGATCAAGTTCCGCACCTATGAGGTCGAAACCAAGGTGCCGACGATTGCCAAGGTCACACTCTACAAGGATGTGGCCACGACCGAAGACCGCACCGAGACCATCTCCAAACGCCTGACGGTGGACGGGGCCGCGCAAAGCAGCGGCGCGTTCGACACCGACAGCATCTCGGCTGGTTACGTCAACATCATGGCCCAGCGCGATGCTCTGCTCACCGGACGCATTTCGGCCGGACAGGATGCGCTGGTGCTGACCGGACGTGACCTGAGCATTCAGGGCAAGCTGGTCAGCAACACCACGCTGCCGGCCCTCAGTGAGCTGCGTGCCGGCGGCCAGGTTCAGCTCAAGGTCGGCCGGGACTTGCGCATGGACAGCGCTGGCGTGATCACGGCAGGCTACGCGCAGACCGGTTCGGCCGCCACTGCCGCCGCATTGCAGGGCTCCAACGCCGACATCACCGCCACCGTGGCGGGCACAGCCGCCCTGCAGGGCCTGATGCGAGCCACCGACGACATCAGCCTGCGCGCGGGATCGGACCTGGATGCCTATGGCGATGTCTTTGCGGTCGGTGATGTGCTGCTGGCGGCTGGACAAACCACCAGCGGCACCGGCAGCAGCGGCATCGGCCACCTGCGGGGCAGCCTGAACACCCGAGTGCTGGCCAGCACCGGTCACATCACCCTCACGTCAGGCGCCCAGCAGGGCGATATCAGCTTGTCGCAAAGTGCCGTCGACGCGCTGGCCGTAGGGGCCAGCATCACCCTGACAGCAGCCGGCGGCAGCCTCTATAACGCTCAATCGACAGTGGCGCCTGCCAGCGTCACCAATGACAGCCAGCGCGGCTCGCCGCTGCGCGCGCAGTCAGTGGTGCTGTCGGCCAGGAATCACATCAGCGGCGATGCACAGCATCAGGGCGCCTTCCTGGTGCAGGCCAGCAGCCTGAGCGCGGTCAGCAGCTTGGCCGGGCGGATCAACCTGCTGACCTTTGGCGATGTGGCCATCAGCAACCTGCAGACGGCCGATGGCGCCATTGCCGTGCTGGGCACCGGTAATATGAACGTCGCGCAGGCTGTAGCCGGGCCGAGCCCGACGCGCAGCGACCTGAGTCTGATCACCAACAAGGGCAATGCCCTGGAGGTGGGCCTGCTCAGCGCTGCCGGCTTGACGCTCAAGGCCGGTGCCGTGCGACAGGTGCCGGAGAACCCCACCGCCGCCAACCCGCGCCAGACCCTGAGCGCCAGCAGCCTGACCCTGGAGAGCGCGACCTCGGTCAACCTGGAACAGCTGGAAATCGCCCGGGTCGACGCCCGCATCACTTCCGGCCGCCTTAATGAAACCCAGGTTATCGATCTGGGCAATGCCAACGGGGGCAGCTTCACCTTGGCCCTGCCCTGGGGCTCGGGCAGCTATGTCACCCCGACGATCGCCTGGAACGCCACGGGCAGCGCGCTGGCTGCAGCCATCAAGACCGCGCTCATCGATGCCGTCACCCAGGCCAACGGCACGCCACCGCTGAGCAGTGGCGACGTCAATGTCACTGCCCTGGGCGGTAACCGCTTTGAGGTGGTTTTCACCGGCGGCCTGGCCTCCACCAACATCGGCCAGATCGGTCTGGATAGCACCAGTGGCCTGAGCCAGGGCGGCAATGCGCGCACCTTCACCTATTTCAACGGAGCCGACACCGGCAACCTGAACCTTAGCTTTAGCCGCACCGGCGACATCGCTCTGGATCGTCTGTGGACGCAAGACGGCACCATCACCGTCCAGGCTCCGGGCCGACTGATCGTCACGCAAGTGGAGGCCGGCCGCAGCAGCATCCGCAATGCCAGCAGTCCAGCCCTGGAAAATCTGCCCCTGGACCTGAACCTGCGCAGCAGCGCTGGGGCCATTGTCGGCGCCGGGTCGGGCGTGCATCTGGGCGTGGTCAGCCGCGGCGCGCAAACGCTGGTCGGCGGTGCGGCCCGGCTGGAAGCACGACAAGGCATCACCGGACTGCATACCGATCTGGCCGAACTGCGCCTGGTGCAAACCACCACGGGCGACATCGAGATCAACGATCAGGCGCGTGCCGGCCGCAGTCTGATGCGCCTGAGCGATGTCCAGGCCAGCTCTGGTTCGGTCAGCCTCAGCTCCAGCGCCTCGCTCGATGTGATCAAGGCCCACGCCCTCGGCTCAGCAGCCACCCTAAGCCTGCGCTCTAGTGGTGGTGACATCGATGTGCGATCGGGAACACTGGCTGGTAACCTGCCCAGAGTCAAGAGCACAGGCACACTCAGTCTCGATGCGGCCCGGGTGCTGGCCCTGTCCACCGCAGCCGGTGATTGGGTCGATGCGCCTCTGGCGGTCAGCTTCAAGGCCGGCAGCAGCTTTGTGCTGCCGACACAGCAGGCCTACCAGGCCTTGTCGCTCCAAGTGCAATCCGGACAATCTATCGAAGTCGCCAATGCCCTGCGGGTGGCGCAGGGCGCCAGCTACAACGGCACCGACACCTATCTGACTGGCAGCCGGGTCGAGCTCATCTCCGGCGCCGACATCGACATCAGCGCGCCCATCAGTACGGCCTTGCTCAGCGAGAGCGGGGAGATCGTGGCGGCAGAGACCATCGTCCTGCAAGCCAGCGGCAGCTATGGACGCCAGATTCAGCTCAGGGATGCGCAATCGGGCCTGCGGGTGGTCGAGACCGCCAGCGGCACCCGCTACCTCGAAGGCAGCACACCGACGGATCTGACCGCGGTCGATTACACACCGGCCGGCAGCTACCTGGTCGATCAGCGGGTGGTTGGAGGCACGACCTACTATGTGTTCGATGCCATTGATTACACCAGCAGCCCTGCCGGGGTGGCGACCAAGGTGCTCAGCACTCAACTCGGTGGCGGCGGCACCCTCTACACCAATACGGCCACACCGGTGGCCTACGCCAGCCCGTCTGCTGCCGACATCGCCGCCGGCAAGACCCTCCAAGTGATGAACCGCGGCCAGACGGCGGTCGATGCCTCGATCATCACGGCCCTGCGTGCCA
This sequence comes from uncultured Polaromonas sp., assembly GCA_964488145.1. GTDB lineage: Bacteria > Pseudomonadota > Gammaproteobacteria > Burkholderiales > Burkholderiaceae_C > Polaromonas. Next base: position 31,841 of record CAZATV010000012.1, on the reverse strand, counting down.
GCCTGAGCCTGGGCGAGCTATCGCTGGCCGGCACGGTCAGCCTCAAGCTCGGTGCGCAGTCATCCACTGCGCCGGTGATCAGTGCGGTCATCACCGATGCAACACAACTGCAGCCCCTGGTCAGCCGCATCAACCAGGAAACCGGCACCACCGGCATCAGCGCCGCTCTGGTGGCTGGCAAGGTGGTGCTGACACGCAGCGACAACCAGGGCATCGCCGTCTCCGACTACGCGCACAGTGCAGGGGGGACCCTCAAGGCCGAGGGCAGCCTGTCCGGCAGCTACACCCTCTCCAATGTCACACAAGCTGCCGACCGCCAGACCGTGCGCGCCTACGCCCTGCGGCCGGTCACCCAAGAGCAGTTCAGCAGCACCATCACCCTAAACCAGGCCACGGTGCCCTACAACCAGGTGCGCATCGATGCCCAGAGCCCGGTAGGCACAGCGCTGGGCCATGTGGTGGTAACTGCGGGCCAGGCGCTCGACCTTGACCGGATGACCATCAGCGCCAGCGGGCGGGTCGAACTGACCACCACCAGCGGTGCCGAAGTCGGGCAAGTGCTGACGCTGGAAACCGCCGAAGGTCGAGTACTCGCCTGGCAGGTGCTTGACAGCACCACCGTTAACACCGGCGTCACCTGGAACACCAACCAGATCCCTGCGGGGACCTGGCAGGCCCGGGCGGTGCTGCGCGATGCGGCCGGCAATGCCTCTTATTCCAGCGGCCTGCGCAGCATCACCGGGGCCCAGGCAGGCACACCGGCCTGGACGGCGGTGGCGATCAGTACCAGCGGGACCCTGGGCAGCGCGCAGCCGCAACTTCAAGGCACCGTCACCGGTACGCCCTTTGCCCGCATCGGCCTCTACGACGGAGCCACCAAGCTCGCCGAGGTCCGGTCCAACCACAGCGGGCAGTGGAAAGCCACCCTGCCTGCCCTGGGCGATGGGAACTACAACGTGGTGGCCAAGGTACTGCAAGAAAACGGCACCGTCGCGCTGAGCTCGGCCGCAGCAGCGATCAAGATCGCCACTGCGGTGCCGGCCGCCCCGTCGATCACGGCCTACAACAGCGGCACGGGGGTACTGAGCGGCACCGCGACCGCCGGCGCCACCGTCAAAATCTACAACGGCGGCTCACTGGTACAGACCGTCAGTGCCCACGCCTCCACAGGCGCCTGGAGCAGCACCACCCTGGGCTTGGCCAGTGGACTGAACGCTCTGCAGGCTACCGCCACCATCGATGGTGTGGAAAGCGGTTTTTCGGGCACGTGGCGACAACTGGTGGGCAGCGTGGCGCCGCTGAGCGCCAGCGACCTGACCGTAGACAGCCACAGCGGCAACATCGTCATCAACCAGCAAGGTAACTTTGCCGGTGTACTGCTCTCGGGCACGGTGGCCACCGGCACCACCGTAGGCATCAAACTCAATGCATCGACCACCCGGACGGCCTGGATCGAAGGCAATGACTGGTACTACCGGCTCAATGCCACCGACATCGCCCTGGTCGGCGCCTCCGTCGATGTGGTGGCTACTGCAGCCAGCGGGGCGAGCTACAGCGTCACCAAGACGGTCAGCAAGGATGTGGTGGCACCCGCGCTGGCCGCGCAGATCCTGTTTGGCACCACGGCTCAATCGGCTGCAGGTACCCTGGTGATCGATGGCGCCGCGCGCAGCGCTGGCGTGAACCTCAGCGGTACGGCCGATACCGGCCAAGTCTTTGTCAAGCTCGGAGAGGCTGATGAAAAGAGTGTCACGGTCACCGCCGGGGCCTGGTCCTACGCGCTGGACGACGCCGACTTCGCCCAATTAGGCAATGGCCAGACCACCCTGCGGGTGCGCGCCACTGATGCTGCGGACAACCAGAAGACCGTCATCCTGGCCGTTAACGTGCAGGCGGTCGCCTCGGCACCGGCCAGCATCAACAACATGATTGGCGACAGCGCTCGACCGGACTTCATCACCAATCAGCGCAACGGCCTGAGCGTCAATGGCACGATGCCCACCGGCACCACAGTTTCGCTGAGCTACACCTGGACGCCCAGTGGCGGCTCGGCCACCAGCGGCACCATCACCGGCATCACCCAGGACAGCCTCAGCGGCACCTGGAGTGCCTCGTTGCCCGCACAAACGGCTGACGGCCGGCTGCGGCTAGAGGCCGTGGCCACCAACGTAGCTGGCGTAGCGGCTCGCGCCACACCGCAGGATATCGACCTCGATGCTACGGCACCGACCGCGCCCGTCATCAGCGCCGTCGGTGGCCTCAACGGACGGCCGACGGTCAGCGGGACAGCCGAGGCCAACAGCCTGGTGTCGGTATTTGCCGGCGGCACCCTGCTCGGCCGCACCGCCGCGGCGGCTGACGGAGCCTGGAGCTTTACGCCTGAAGCGGGGCTGGCCCCAGGCGCCTACGCGCTGACCGCCAAGGCCAGCGATACGGCCGGCAATATTGGCCCGGCCTCCGCGGCAAGCTCGCACACTGTCACCGCCGCGGGACTGAGCTTCCTGCCGGTCACTGGCGACAACAGCGTCGATTCGCTCGAGCGTGACACCACCAACACCCCCAACCTGACCCTGCGCGGCACCACCACAGGCTCGCAGGTTTGGGTACGGGTCGATGGAGGTGCGGCGGCCAGCGCCACGGTGGCGCGCACGGTAGACCAGGTGCTGTTTGCAGGCAGCCAGTCAGGGCGGTATGCGGTGGCTCCGACCATCACTTTCACCGGCGGCCGCAGCCAGCCGCTGGAGGTGACCGGCGTGCTCGATGCCAGCACCGGCCAGCTCAGCGTGCCGGCAATGGCCGACAGCTTTACCGCCGTGCCGACGGTGAGCATCACCCCGGTGGCTCTGACCCAGCCGGCCAGCCTCGATGAGGTGGTGATCACCTCCAACCCGACCCCCTTGGGCAGCTTCAGCCTGAACACCGCCGATGCAGCAGGCACACCCAGTGTGATCGAAATCACCCTGACCGATGCGCAAGCCGATACCGTCAGCGGACTGGGCTTTACGATCGGCGGCAGTGCGATCAATCTGACGCAAGCGCAAAGCGATGCCATCAGCAATGCCACTGACGGCGCCACTCTCGCCGCAGCCCTGGCGCAAGTGACGGCCGCCTTCAGCAGCGCTGTTTTCACGGCCGGAGGGTCGGCCGGCGCGGCAGGTAAGCTCACCCTCGTCACGGCCGCCAGAGGCGCCACGGCCGCTGCCATTGCCATCACCGGGCCTGGCGCCCTGACGGATCCCACATCGGTCTCGGTGGGCACATCCTCCCTGACCCAGGGTGCCCCTCAGACCCTCACGCTCAACCTGACCGACGACCAGGCAGCCCTGGTGAGAACGGTCAACTTCAGAGTCGCAGGCACTGCCCCGGCAGACCTTGCATCCATCAGCGGCGTCACGACCGTGGCGGGTCTGGCTACAGCCCTCAATGCGAGTGACAAGGTTCAGGCCTCGGCCAGTGGCAACCAGATCTTGATCACCGCCGAAACAGCCGGCGAGGCCCTGGCCGTCCCCAACGGCGCGACAGCCGCCGTGCGGGGCGCGCCCGTGCTGTCGGTCGCCCCCATCGTCCTAGCCTCCAGTGACGTACTGCCTGCGGGCAAAACCTTCGTGCTGCCGCCCATAGTCACTGTCACCAACGGTGCGGTCGGCACGGCCACCGGCGCCACCGCTACCGCGACCCTCAATGCTGACAAGAGCCAACTGACCGTCTCGGTGAGCCTGCCCGCGAACCACACCTACGCTGCCAACGACACCCTGGATCTCAGCCTCAGCTCAGTCCTCACCGCCTCGGGCACAGCCACCGCGGTGCTCAATACCGCCGAATCGGCCTGGACCTATGACCTGACCTCTGCGCAGCGCACGACGCTGGCCGCCAAGGTGGGCACGCTCGGCGCCATCGACATTGCGGCGGCGGGCACCGGCTATACCGATGGCTCAGCCATTGCGCTGACAATTGCCGCGCCACCAGCCGGGGGCACCCAGGCCACCGCCACTGCCAACGTCAGCGGTGGCCTCATCACCTCGGTCACCGTCACGAATCCAGGGTCGGGTTACACCTCGCTGCCGGCGGTAACCATGCCCTCCAATAGCGGTGCCAGCGGCGCCGCCCTCGTGGCGCGTTTTGCACAGTCCACGGTGCAGGTCGATACGGTCAGCACCTTCAACAGCGGCGGCCAGATCAGCCGCACGGTCCAGGTGCCGGTAGCCGCCAGCGTCCTGACCGATGCACCTGAGGCGCCCGAAATCGAACTGGTCTCCGGCGGCACCCGCAGCGAGAACGCGCGCATCAGCGGCGTCGCCGATGGCGGAGCCCTGATCGATATCTACAAGACCAGTGTGGCACCGGCCAACAAGATTGGAACCACCCAGGCCGGGCCGCAGGGCGACTGGTCCTTTGACCTCTCCTCGCAGCAAGGTCTGGCCTCCAACACCGTCCTGCTAGCGCAGGCCCGCAACAGCGCCGGGGTGACCAGCGCCGCCTCCAATGCGGTGACCTTCAACGTCGGTGGTCCGACGCTGCACTTCGGCAACGTCTCCGGTGACAACCTGATCACCCTGCGAGAGGCCGGTCAGGGCGTGGTACTGACTGGGACCGCCGGCAGCAACGTCAGCACCCTGACGCTATCGGTCAGCGGCAGTTCATCGATCAGCAAGGCGGCCAACCTCAGTCCGGCTGCAGGTGGTCAGGACTGGACGCTGGTGATCAGCGCCGCTGAACTGCAGGGCCTGGGCGCCGCAGGCAGCCGCACCTTCACCCTGACGGCTGCGACCGCGGGCGGCCAGAGCACCGTGATGTCGCGGCCGGTGCAGGTCCAGGTGATTGCGCCCACCACGGTACCGGCGGTGACTGGTGCAGTGCTCGATGGCAATACCGCCGTGGTCTCTGGGACTGCACCGGCGGGTACCTCCATCGTCCTGCTGGCCAAAACAGCCGATGGCAGCCGGCTCATCGATCAGGCCGGCACCGGGACAGCCGATGCCAACGGCCAATGGGAAATCGTCACCAGCGCGCTCAAAGCCGGCACCTACACCTTCAGCGCAGCCAGCAGCGACAGCTACGGCAATCTGAGCACCCAAAGCAGCCTGAGCAGCGCGGTCACCGTCAGCGGCGGGGTGGCCCAGACACCAACGGTGCTGGGCCTGATTCAGGACACCGGCCGACCCGCAGGCGGCATGACCAACAGCACCACACCGGGCTTGCTGGGTCTGGCCAGCGCCGGCGCCACTGTACGGGTCTCACGGTTAGAGGACGACGGCACACTGACCACGCTGGGCAGCACAGTGGCCAATGAATCGGGCTTCTGGACCCTCAATCATCGCGCCACCGCGGGGTCGGGCTACTACACCTCGCCGCTGGGCGCCGGGAACAGCTACGCCCTGGTGGCACAGGACATCACGGGGACGGTCAGCGATCCATCTGAGCCCTGGACCCTGCGCATAGACAGCAGCGTCACGGCACCGGTGCTCGGCACCGCCTCCGGATCGGTGGGCTCGGCCCGGCCTGTGATCGCAGGCACTGCCGATGCACAGGTGCGGGTACAGCTCTTCGATGGCAGCACCCTGATTGGCGAGACCTTCTCCAACGCAGCCGGGCTGTGGGAATTTACGCCCGGCGCCGATCTGAGCGATGGCAGCCATATCCTCAAGGCCCGGGCGATCGATCCGGCCGGCAACATCAGCAGCGACTCGGCCACCATCACCCTGAGCGTGTCGACCGGTACCCCGGGCCTGAGCTGGGGCGTGGTGGCCGGCGATAACGTCATCACCGGTCTGGAGCGCGACGCCGGCGTGCAGCTGCGCGGCGGCCTGCGCGATGCCGTTTCGGTCGAAATCAGCTTCGCCGGCGTGACCCGGCAGGCCACGATCAGCGGCAACACCTGGAGCTACACCCTGAGCGCCGACGATTTTGCCGCCGCCGGCGCGGGTACCAATGTGATGACGGTCACCGCCATCAACAGCCTGGGCGTGACCCGCTCGCTGCTGCGCTCTATTGACTTCGATGTGGCCAAACTGGCCGTACCCACCGCCCCGGGCGCCTCAGGCGGCGTGATCTCGGTCTCGCCCGGCGTGGTCGGTGGCGTCTTCAACAGCAGCACCCGCGTCAGCGCCGATACCCTGGTCGTCAAGTCGGCCGGCAAGATCAATGTGCTCACCGATGTGCGCCGGGCCGAGCTCTCGCCGCTGGCGGCGCAGACGGCCGACCTGAATCTGTCGATCCGCGAAGCCGACGACCTAGAGTTGCTTGCCACTGTCGGGGGTGGCAAGCTGCTGGCGACTTCAGGCAGCACGATGACGCTCCGGGATGTGCGCTTTACCGGCGCAGCGAACAACGCCAATCGCATGGACTTCATGGCGGGTATCGGGGCGGGCAATGTCGGTGTGATCATCGACCGTATTGACGCGGGCTACAGCGGCGCTGCCGCCGGCGGTGGCGTGGGCGGTGAGATCTACATCAGGACTTCGGGTCTGGTTCAGGAAGACTCCAGCAGCAGTGCGCTGGACAGGCTGGAGAGCGTCAGCTGGGATGCCGCCATCGACCGCAGCAAGAGCATCGACATCTCGGGCCGCTTCCTGGAGACGGTCTCCTTCAACCAGGTCACCGACCTCAGCAGCCTGTCGGCCTATAACACCCAGTTGCTCAGCGTGACCGGGCTTGAGCTGTCCGACAACCTGCGCAACACGGCCACAACGAACGCACGTATCGGCTGGGATTCGACCTTTACCCTCAGCGACATGCCGACGGCCGGTACGGTGGGCTACCAGCTCGGCGGCTACTACACCGCCACGCTCAACAACAGCAATCAGACCAACTGGACCACCAACGATCTGTCGGTCGTAGGGGTCTACACCACCAGTTCGGTGGCGCTGGCCGGCCGCGATGTGGTCGGCAGTGGAACGATATCGAGCGCGGGCACCCTGAACCTGAGCGCGGTCGATGAATTGGTCATTGCCCCCAGTGCGGTGCTGACCTCGCGTAATGACAGTGCCGTTAACCTGACCGGCGGCACTGGCGGCATCCGCATGGCCTCCGATGCGGTGATCGAATCGGATGGCGCCATCTCCTTGAGCACCAGCAACGGCGGCGACATGGCCCTCGGGCGCATCCAGGCTGGCGCTGGAGGCGTGACGCTGGCGGCGGCCGGCGACGTCAGCCTGGGCCAGACTGCAGTCAGCGGCAGCGGTGCGCTCAACGTCACCGCAGCCGGCTTGATTGCCTCCGAGGAGACGGTCACAGTCGCCGGTGCTGTGAACCTCAGCAGCAGTTCGAGCAGCAGCACTTCGATCATCACCGCCACCGGCATCGCAGGCGGCAAACTCGCTGGCATCAGCCTGGCCACCAGCAATCTGCCAGTCTGGCTGACGGCCGACCATGCGGCGCGCATCACCGTCAGCGTGGCAGCGCCTGCAACGGGCACGCGGGCACGGGTGGACCTGGACTTTGCCAACGGGCAGCCCGTGGCCACCATCCTGGACGCAGGCTCAGGCTACACCGCTAACCCGGTGATCACGGTCACACTGGCCGAGTCGGTACAACTGACAGGCGCTAACAATTTCAGCGGTGCCCTGAGCATCACTCAGGCCGCAGACGTGGCGGTTCGCGATGTCGATGCACTGACGGTCGGCACCCTCAACGCCGCCGGCGCAGTGGCCCTGACCGCCGGCGGCACCATCACGTCCACGGGTGCGGTTCAGGTCGGCGGCGATCTGACACTCGATACGCGCACCCAGGAGGTGCAGTACATCACCACCGGAACGCACACCGCCGGCAGCTACACCCTGACCGTGCAAGTGCCCGTGGCCGGTAGCAACCCGGTCAGCTACACCACCGGTCCACTGGCTTTCAATGCCAGTGATGCCCAGATTCAAAGCGCCCTCAATTCGGCGCTGTCCAGCCTGGATGGTGCGCTGGTGACCGTCCGCAACAAGGAAGTGACCTTCGGCGGCACCCTGGCCGGCCGCGACCTGCCCCTGATGACCATCGGTAGCAGCCTGAGCGGTGGTGCCGGTCAGGCGGTCACTGAGGTGCGGGCCGGTGCCAGCAGCGATATCGTTCTGGATAACGTCGGCAATTCGATCGAGGGCGATCTCACCGTAGCCGGCGGCCGCGATGTGATCATCCGATCGATCGGCGGCCTGCACATGGTCGGCGCCCGGATCGGCAACAACCTCTACATCGAGGCCACTGCGCCGGTCAGTGGCAGCACCCAGGGCGTTCGCAACAACGACGGCTGGGAAGTGCTGGGCTGGACGCAGATTGAAGCTGCAGGCCAGGATGTGGTACTGACCGCCGATCACCAGTTTGTGGGCGCGGTCAGCATCAATGCGCACAACGTCGTCATCAATGACGTAGACGACATCATTCTGGGCAACCTGAATATCACCGGCAGCCTGACCATCACCGGCGGGCGCGATATCACGGTGGCCAGCGGTGGTTCGGTCGTGGTGGCGGGAGCCACTACGATGCAGGCGGCGCGCGACATCACACTGAGCGGCAACAACAACCTCAGCAGCTTGGCCATCACCCAGGCACGCCATGTCAGCATCAGCGACACCAGCGGCCTCAATCTGGCCGGCCTGAACGCCAGCGGCAATCTGAGCGTGAGTGCCTCCGGGGCCGTGACTGACAGCGGCGCCACGGTGGTCGGCGGTACCACCACAATCCATGCGGGTGCGGGGGCCATCGCCCTCGACGCCGGCCTGCGCTCCCAGGGCACGGTCAGCTTGAGCGGCGGGGCCTTGACGCTGGGCGAGACATCAGCCGGCAGTCACCTGAGCCTCAATGCCAGCGGCGCCGTGATGCTGGCCGTCAGCGCCGCGCAGACCGTGACCGTGGGCGGCAACTTCAGCCTGAGCGCCGGCGGTGCGGTCAGCGATGAAGGCGTGGTGCGAATCAGTGGCACCACCAGCCTCAGTGCAACGGGCCAGACGGTGACACTCAACAGCGCCGGCAACGATTTCATGGACACGGTGAGCCTGTTGGCCGGCAGCGCTACGCTCAGCGATGCCAACAGCCTGACACTTGCAAGCGCCAACGTAACCGGTGCGCTGGCCCTGAACGCCGGCACAACGCTCAGTCTGGGGACGACCAACGCAGCCAGCCTGACCATCAGCGCCGGTGGGGCACTTACCGACACCGGCGCCCTAGTCGTAACCGGCACCACCACCTTGAGCCTGGGCGGCGCCGACGCTACGCTCGATCACGCCAGCAACAACCTGGGCACCCTGGTGGTCAGCAGCGCCCGTCACCTGACCCTGACCGACACCTCGGCCCTGGCGCTGGGCGATGTCAGCCTGTCAGGCAATCTCCAGCTAGGTCTGGCGGGTGCGCTGACTCAAGCCGCTGGCGCCGGCCTGAGCGTGGCGGGCACCACCACCGTGACGACGGGCGGCAGCATCACGCTGGCCAATAGCGATGGCGCGATACCAGCGCTATCGCGCAACGATTTTGTGGGTGCCGTGACCCTCACCAGCGGCGGAGATGTTGGCCTGAGCGACCGCAGTGCACTGACTCTGGCCGCCTCCACCATCAGCGGAAACTTCAGCGCGACCACCGGTGGCCTGCTCTCCGACAGCGGCAACCTGAGCATCAGCGGCAGCCTGAGCCTGGACGCCGGTAGTAGCGACGTCGTGCTCGACAATGCCAACACCCTGGGCAATTTGGAGCGGGTGACGGCCCGAAATTTGACCCTGGTGGACACCACTGCCCTGGCCCTGGGCACCGTCACCCTCAGCGGCAACCTGAACCTCAATGCCGGCGGCACAGTGACGCAGACCAGCAGTTCATCGGCGGTGCGGGTAGCCGGCAGCACGCAAATTACCGTCAGCAGCGGCAGCGATGTGTTGCTGGGCAACGCCAACGGTGGCACGGCGCTCAACCGATTGGGAGGGACGGTTTCGGTGGCCAGCGGTGCGCGCGATGTCCGGCTCAGCAGCGACGTGGCGCTCGACCTTGGCAATCTCACCACCAGCGCAAGCCTCACCCTGCTGACCAATGCCGCGGTCACCGATAGCGGTCGCCTCACCGTAGGCACTGATCTGGCTATCACCGCGGTCGGACATTCCGTCACGCTCGATGGCAACGGTCACACGGTGGGCGGGGCCATCAGCGCCAGCGGTGCAGCCGTCACCTTGCGCGAGAATGCCGCACTGCAGCTCGGTGCAGTGGCGGCCACCGGTAACCTCAGCTTGACGGCAGCCGGCGCCATGACCAGCACGGGCCCGGTCACGGTCGGCGGTACCACCCGCATTGACTCGGCCGCGAACACGGTCACCCTGATCCATACCGGAAACGACTTCACCGGCACGGTGACGGTCGTCTCGGCCGGCAGCATCAGCCTGCGCGATGCCAACGCTCTGAGCTTTGCCGGCTCGAGCACCGGTAGCGCCACCGATCTGACGCTGCAAAGCGGCGGGCATCTTCAGCTGGTGGGTTCGGTCAGCGCAGACCGCCACATGAGTCTGAGTGGCGCCAGCGTGCAGATCGGCCAGACCGCTCTGGGCGGTGATCTGCTGATCAGTGCCAGCGGTGCGGTGACACAAGAGGCCAGCACGCTGCTACGGGTGGGGGGCAGCAGCACCCTTAGCGGCGGCAGCATCGCGCTGGGCAATGCCGGCAACAGCCTGACCGGTCCGGTCGCGATGAATACCGTCGGCGGTGTCACAGGTCATGCCGTTTTGCGCACGACGTCGGCACTTGCGCTGGGCGCTTCCTCGATCCAAGGCAACCTCACGCTGCAGTCTGACGGTGCCTTGACGCAGTCTGGCGCCCTGAGGGTGGATGGCACCGCGCAACTGAGTGTGGGTAGCGCCAACGACCTGACACTGAGCCACGTCGCCAACAACTTTGTGGGGGCGGTGACAGTGGTCACGGCTCGCAACGTGAACCTGGCCGATGCCGACAGCCTGAGTCTGGGTGCCGTCACCGCGGCGGGCACGCTGCAACTGACCAACGCCGGCGCGCTGACCCAGGTGGCGGGCACCGCTGTGACGGTAGCCGGTTTGACCACCCTCGACAGCTCGAGTACCGGCGACATCACCCTGGCCAATAGCAGCGGCGGGGCAGCGCTCAACCGCTTCGATGGGGGGGTGGTGCTGACCCAGGCTCGTAACGTCAGCCTGGCCGCCGCTGGAGGCGTGCACATCCTCTCGGCCAGCGTGGCCGGCAGTCTGCAGATCGATGCCACCGTCGGCGATGACGGCTCGATCGGGGTGCACAACAGCCAGGTCTGGGTGGTCGGCGGTGACATCACCATCAACGCCACCGGCCAGAACGTGACGCTGATCCAGCCCCACGACTTCCAGGGCACCCTGAGCATCAACGCCAACAACGCGACCATCAATGATGTCAACCACCTGATGCTGGGCACGGTGCTGATGAGCGGCAACCTGCAGATCAGCGTGGGCGGCCATCTGAGCATGGCCGCCAGCGGCAGCCTGACCGTCGGCGGCAACGCCGACCTGCGCGCCGGCGGCAACATCACGCTGGGCGAGGCCCGCTTGAGCGGCGACCTCAATTTGAGCGCCGGCAGCACCGGCGGTATCAGTCAGACGGCCGGTAAGTCGCTGACGGTTGCCGGCACCACCACGCTGACCGCTGGGGCCGCCGGCATCGTCCTGGCCAGCGTGGACAGCGCCGGCCTGGCACTTAACGACTGGACCGGCCTGGTCTCTGTAGCCAGTGCTGGCGTAGCTCAATTGCGCGACAGCAACAACCTGCGCGTGAGCGGCAATGCCGCCGGTTCAACGGTCCTGCAAGTCAGCGGTGCGGTCGAGCTGGGCGTCCTGTCCATTGGAAGCTCAGCCACGCCGGCCAACCTGACGGTCAGTGGCGCCACCACGCTGACCCAGAGCGCGGGAGCGGCCCTGACCGTCTGGGGCCGCACCAGCCTGAGCGCCAGCGGCGACATCAGCCTGAACAACCGCAGTGCTGGCGCCGCCGTGAACGATTTCGGCAACGGTCTGAGCATCAGCGCGGCGCGCGATATCACCGTCTCGGACAAAAACGATCTGGCTTTGGATGCTGCAGCCAGCCGTGATGCGACGGTGGCTGCGGCCGGGGCGCTGGCGCTGGGGCCGGTCACCGCAGCCGGTGATCTGGTCGCCACCGGCAATTTCACCCTGTCCGGACACTTGAGTGCCAACTCGGTGAATCTGAGCTCCACCGGTGCGCTGGACATGGCCGGATTCACGCTGACGGCCACGGGCCACAGCGGGCAAGTGACCCTCAATGCCCAGGACGACATCACCCTGAGCCGAGTTCGAGCGCAACAGGGCGACGTCTACATCCAGAGCGTCTCGGGTCGGATCATCGACGGCCTGGTCTCGGACGAACGTAACGTGGGCACGGGCGGGGCACTGTCCATCGGAGCCGGAGCCAGCGGCAGCGCCATGGCGGTCAAGCTTTGGGACTCCCTGGGAACTTCGCCCTACGCGCTTGATGGGGCCGGGATCATCGACGTGATGGCCGCTCGCATCGACGACCTCAGTGCCCGCGCCGGCGTGACGGTGGGCTTGGGCAGCGGCAGTGGCGGCCACTTCACCGGCGTGCTCGAAACCGATGGCGACCTGATCCTTGACTTCGGCAGCGCTGGCATCACCATGGCCGCAGGCTCGGCCTTGCGCGCCGGCCGTGACCTCAGCATGACCTCCACCGGAACACTGACGCTGGCCGAGGTGTCGGCCGTGCGCAACGCCACGGTGCAGACCACGGGCGCCATTCTGGGCCTGACGGCCACGGCCAGCTCGGGCGCTTCCCACGTCAAGGGCGCCAGCGTGGTGCTGATTGGCGCGGCCATCGGCAGCAGCAGCCAGAGCTTGCGGGTCGATGCACTGGGGGCAGGCAGCGACGCCGGCGTGGTCCGCCTGGTCAGCACACCCGGGGCAGCCGGTGATGCCTATCTGGACATCACCACCGGGCTCAACGGAAGTAACCGCCGCACGGTCGACCTCGGCACCAGCGCCGACGATTGGAACATCGGCGGGCATCTGCAGCTGCGTGCCAGCACTGCCCACTTGGTTCTGCGGGGCAACATCAGCGCTGCAAGCGCTGACATCGAGGCGCAGCAGGGCTCGCTGACCATGAGCGAGGGCAAGACCCTGCAATCGAATGGCAGCATCCGCGTGGCCGGCGCTGGTGGGGTGGCACTCTCGCGCATCGTGGGCCACGTGACGGCCACCGGCCAACAGGTCCGTGTGGAGAGCAGCGCCGGGCTGATCACCGACCTGACGGCCGACGAAGGAGCCAATGTCCAGACCGCTGGCGACCTGACTCTTTCGGCCCGGGCCATCGGCGCTGGCGGGGCGGCCGACATCGACGTACAGGCCGGCCGTCTGGCCAGCCTGGGCAGCAGCACCGGTGCTCTGTTCATCGAGTCGCTCAACCTCACATCGACGACCGTGGGTAACGTCTCGGCCGCCGGTGCGTTTGACCTGAAGGTGGCGCAAGGTACAGCCCTGCTGCAAAATCACATCAGCGCCGGCCTGATCAACATCGATGTGGCGGGCCCTCTGATTCAATCAGACAACACGGTGATGAGCACCGCTGGCACCGCTACCCTGCGCTCGGGCAGTGACATCAGCCTGGCCAGGTTGATGGGCGGCAATGGCACGGTCACCCTGACGGCCAGCGGCGACCTGCTCGATGGCTCATCGGGCACGGCCGCCAACCTCGTCATGGGCACTGGCGCCCTGACGATCGAGGCGCGCCGCATCGGTTCAGCCAGCGAGGCGGTCGAGATCGATGCCGGGACGATCGCGCTGATCAAGGCCAACGAAAGCACGGCCAGCGAAACTGCCATCCACCTGGCCTCGACGCGCACGGGCGACACCACCAGCCTGGCTCGCCTGGAAACGGTGGCCGGTGCCGTCTGGACCCAGAGTACCGGTCATCTGGCCCTGACCGGCGCACTCAGCGCCCGGGCCCTGAGTCTGGCAGTGACTGCCGGTAACCTGCTGCAAAACAGCGGAACGCTGACGGTGCAAAGCGACCTGTCCGTACAGGCCAGCGGCAACATGGCCCTGAGCAGCATGACCAGCACCGGCGGCAACATCAGTCTCGTAGCCGGCGGCAGCCTCCTGGACGCCAGCAGTAACACGGAAACGGTGCTTTTGAGCACCGCCACAGCCGGAAAGACCATCTCGCTGCAGGCCGCTGCCGGTATCGGCACCGACAACGGTAGCGGCGACATCGAGATCAGTACCGATCAGCTGATCCTGGCCTCGACAGCTGACGGGGGGGTGTACCTCAACAGCGGCCGTAATCTGCTGGCCGGCGAGATCACAGCGGCCACAGAAGTCAGTGTGGTGCTGAGCAGCGGTACGCTGACCCTGGACGATACGGTCTCCGCCGACAGCGTGACGTTGGAAGCCGGCACCCTGACCATGGCAGGCCAGGCATTGATCGTCGGGGGCAGCAGCGTGAGCCTGAACGCCGCGCAAGACATGGCCATCACGCGCGTACTGGCCTCGGGCCCGCAGGCGCTGGTGGAGCTCAATGCCGGTGGAGTGCTGCGCGATGTCTCCCAGGCTGAGCCGGGTCAGACCGACGGCTGGAACATCGAGGCCAACGGATCGGTGGCGCTGTCGGCCCTGGCTATCGGCGAGACCGGTAACAACTTCGATGTCCGCGCTGGCCAAATCACTCGAACCGCCAACAGTCAGGGCGCCTGGCTGGTCACCGAGCTGTTCAACCCGTCTGCCGGCGGCAGCGTGGTGCTCAGTGCCGATGCCATCAGCGGTTCGGGGCGTCTGAGCATGATCCTGATGAGCGGCGATCTGCTGGTCACGCAAAGCTTCTCGGCCAACACCGTGAACCTGCGCGCCCTGGGCGGCCGCATCGAAATGAGCGACGGCGTGGTACTTTCTGCCGTCGGCGACATGACCCTGATCTCTGGCGGCGACATGGTGCTCTCGCGCCTGGTCACCAACACCGGGCGCATCCTGCTCAATGCGGGCGGCCGCATCATCGACGGTTCAAGCTCGGAGCTGGCCAACATCACCGGCACCCAGAGCAGCTCGACCCTGGAGATGACCGCCACCCGGATTGGCAGCGATCAGCCGGTGGTCGATGAGCGCCAGATCATCGATCTGGCTGGAGCCACCGGCGGCAGCTTCAAGCTCTCACTCAATGTGGACGGGGTGATCCGCACTACCGCGGCCATTGATGTGTTGCCAGCTAACAGCGCGGGCCAGGCGGCTTTCGATGGCCGGGTCCGCGCTGCGCTCGAGGCGCTGGGCTTTAGTGGGGCCAGCTATTCGGTGACCCAGGGCGAGATCACCTTTGGCGGTAGCCTGCAAAAGCGTGACGTACCCACGCTGCTGCTCGATGCTTCCGGCCTGACCGGCACCACCTCGACGCCGCAGATCGTGGTCTCGCAGGAGGGGGGGGTGCCCGGTGATGTCAATCTGAATATCGGCCGTCTGAGCCGGATCAGTGGCGGCAACGAGGGCGTCTACCTGCAGTCCGAACGCGGGATCGATGTGGGCGCCATGACCTTGGGCGGCGACCTCGACATCGAACTGACCAGCGGCGATCTGCTCATCTCTGGCTCACAAAGTGCACGTGACCTGAGCTATAGCGTGCAGGCCGGTCGCCTGACCATGAACGATGGCGTGGTGGCCAGCGCCAGCGGCTCGGCCGATCTGTATGCCTACCGCGATATTCGGCTCTCACGGTTGGTGGTCAGCGGTACGGCCAACGAGGGCCATGCCCGCGTGGTCTCGGAAGTGGGCGACCTCATCGACAACACCGCTGGCGAAGGCCTCAACCAGGAAAACATCGTGGTCAGCCTGGGCCAGTTGACGGAGCTCAAGGGCGGCAACATCGGTTCGCGCTTTGTTGGCGGCAGTATCGATGTGGATGCACAGCGCATCGGTGCCCTGCGCGCCAGCGGTGGCGGGGCCTTCTTGCAAATCATGGGCTCGGCCAGCGGTCAGGCCTCGATCACCGAGGTAAGCGCATCGGCCAGCGGCGCCGACATCGGCCTGGGCGTGAGCCGGGGCGGTCTGCAGGTGGGCACGGTGACTGCCGGCGACCAGGTCAGTATCAGCGTGGAAGGCATAGCCGGCCAAGACAGCGGCCGTCTGGTGATCGGCGAGCTGAGCGCCGGTGGCGACCTGAGCTTGAGCAACCGGCTGGGCGGCATCACCCAAAGTGGCGCCAGCAGCTTTGTACGAGCCGACAGCGAGTCGGCCTGGACCCAACTGAGCGCAGGGGGTGACATCGCCCTCCATGCCAGCGGCAACGATTTCGCCAACCTGCGAGTCGATGCCGCTGCCAACGCGAACCTGCGCGACCGGGACGGGCTGAACATCGGCGCAGTGACGGTGAGTCAGCAGCTCACCCTGCGCGTGGGCGCCGCATCGACCGTGCTGCAAGGCCAGAGCGTCAGCGCCGGTCAGACCGCCAGTCTGGTGGTCGATAGCGGCAATCTGACCCTGGCCGGTAACAACACCGTTCAGGCCCAGGTCGGCGACCTGTCCATCACGCTAGGCTCAGGGGGCCTGACCGGCCTGGGCAGCAGCACCTTGACGGCTGGCCGTGACGTCCTGATGCAGGCGCAGGGACAGGTCGGCCTGGCCGGCACCACCACCGTGCAGGCCGGACAGTCGGTGCAGATGAATATCAGCGGCAACCTCAGCACGGCCGGCAACACCACCATCAGTGCGCAGACGGGCAGCATTGCTGTGACGAGCACCGGCAGTGGCAGCCTCAGCCTGACAGGCACCACCAGCCTGCAGGCAGCCACCGGCTTGAGCATCAACCTCGCACAGGGCACATGGACCACCGCCATCGGATCGACCAGCAACCTGCGCACCAGCAACGGAGCGCTCAGCGCCACGCTGACGAACGGTTCTGTCAGTTGGCGCGGCAGCACCACGCTGGAGGGCGACAGCGTCAACGTACAGGTGGCCGGAGCGCAGGCTGGCATCAGCGCGCAGAACCAGACCCGGATCACCGCCGACACGGGTGACCTGCTTCTACGCACCGAGCGCGGCAACCTCAGTCTTGCCGGCAGCAGCAGCCTCAACGCGGCGCGCCACCTGACGGTGGAGGTGGTTCATCAGGGTAGCCTGAGCCTGACCGGTGCCAGCACCTTGATCGCCGGATCCAACACCGTACCTGGTAACCTGCTCATAAGCGTCGGCAGCGGCAATGCGAGCCTGAGCAATGCCAGCACCCTGCGCGCCTCACAAGACATCGGTCTGAACCTAGGCCAGGGCAGTCTGCGCACCAGTGGGGCGAGTACGGTCAGTGCCGGTCGCGACCTTCAGATCGCCGCCACCGACGGTAGCATCACGTTGACTCAGCGCACCATTTTCAGTGCCGGCGGACAGCTCAGCCTGCGGGCCGATGAGGGCATGGACGCCTCCGGTCTGAGCGATTTGCTTGCGGGCAGTCATCTGAATCTAGCGGCCCTGGAAGGCGGCATCAGCCTGTCCAACACCAGCACCCTGCGCGCTGCCAACGGGGATCTCACGGTCACCCTTGGCAGGGGCGACCTGAGTATCGCCAATGACAGCACCTGGAGTGCCAGCCGCGACCTGAGCGCCACCCTCACGACCGGCAGCGTGCTGGCGCAAAACAACACCTCCTGGACTGCTGGCCGCGACGTAGCGGTGCGCATGGTCACGGGCGACTTGCAAACA
>CAZATV010000012.1:0-14096 GCA_964488145.1 uncultured Polaromonas sp. | reverse complement strand
CTGGACTGCTGGCCGCGACGTAGCGGTGCGCATGGTCACGGGCGACTTGCAAACACGCCAGCGCATGACAACCAGCGCAGGGCGCGACATCGAGGTGCGCATCGGCACCGGTGAGGTTGAACTGACCGAGTTTTCGCGTTGGCAGGCTGCTCAGGATCAGCGCTGGCTGATCAGCAACTCGGGCGGTCTGCGCATGAGCGATGCGCAGACCGAATTGCTGGCCGCACGCGACGTGCGTATCGATACCGCCGATACCATTCGCCTGGACTGGATTGAGGCGGGTAACACAGTCAGCCTTCGCTCAGCGCGAGGGGCCATCCTGGACAACACGGCTGCCGAAAGGGACCTGATTGCAGCCCGCCATCTGGTGCTTGATGCGGCTGCAGGCATTGGCCTCAACTGGTCGAACAACCTCAATACCTACATCACCGGCACACTGGTGGCCACCAACCGGGTCAGCGGCGGCATCAACCTGCAAAACTGGGTTGGCGTGAGCATCGGTGAAGGCTCCGTCACCAACAGCGCTGCGGGCAACATCATCCTGATCGCCGGCGGCACCATTGACCACCGCGACATCCTGTACCAAAGCCCACCGGGCACGCCCCGCTCGGTGCTCAATCCGATCAGCCAGCGCATCTATCTGATCCACAACCAGCCCTACGGCCGTTTGCTTGAGCAGTGGGGAAATCGCGAGCAGGGCTTCATCAACGCCCGGATTTCCTCGCCGGCTTCAGAAGACTCGGGACCCAAGGAGGAGACCTGGCAGGATCGAATCAAGGCCACGGTCACACCGGCCAATCTGTTACCCCTGCGAAGCGATGGTGGGGGCAGCGACGCGGCCACCCGCCTGCTGCAGTCGTTCCAGCAAGCCGCGCAAACCCTGCAACAGTCTCAGCCCATCAGGTTGGCCGACGTGCTGCTTGAGAGCCGCGATGGCATGCCCCGTAACCCGTATGGCGACAATATGTTGCCCAGGATCCAAAGCGTCGCGGCCGAGGTCGGCGGCGCGGCGTTGCTCCAGCAAACTGCTGGCGACATGCCCGCCCCTGCGGGGGCCGGCGAACCGGTCAGCCCGCCGATGCCCGGGGCGGCCCCGACTGATAATCGCTCGGGCGGTGAGATGGCTTGGCCAGCCGACCCGCTGCAGTTCAGCCTGCAGGCCCTCGAGCAGCGACCGGTACTACGTCAGGCCCTGCAGTTGGCCGATGACAGCTTGGACCTGCCCCTGTTTGAAGACAGCGTGAGCGCCCTTTGATTTTTTTGACCCAAGGAGCATTGATTCATGAAAAAGATGACTGACGTCCCCGAGACCGTGGTCCCAACCACCGACGGCGGCGCCGATGGCGAAGCCGCGCGCAACGTCAGGGTGCGCTTTGACGACCGGCAGATGACCTCCAACTATGCCAACGTTGCCAATGTCGGCATGAGCAAGGATGAGGTCACGCTCCTGTTCGGTACTAATCAGACCTGGGGAGCGGTCGGCGATGAAATCGTCATAGCCTTGTCCTCCCGCATCATCATGACGCCATCGGTGGCCAAGAATTTTTCGGCCACCCTGCAACGGGTGCTGCAGGAATACGAAGAAAAGATCGGCAAGATCGCCTGAGAAAGGTTCGACCCATGAAACTCCATCGTCCGGCCCTGCACCTTCTGGCGGCCGCCTCCATGGCTGCGACGGTCCTGCTTCCCCCCACGCAGACCTGGGCCCAGTCGTCTGCGACGGCTGCAGTTGGCGGCCAGGGTCTAACCATCGAGGCCTTTGCCCGCATGGTGGCCCGGTCGGACGAATTGATACGCGCCCAGGCCCTGGAGGAGTCCATCGCTGGTCAGGGCCTGCGGGGTGCCCGCGCGGTTTACGAGCCTTTCTTGACAACCTCACTCAATCGAGAGGGCAAGGTCTTACCCACGACAGCCGAAGAATTTTTCTCGCGCGGCAACGCGGCCTCCAGCGCAACCACACCCCTGCCCTACGAGTCGTACATCAACCAGTTCAAGCTGGGCATGAACGTCAAGGGTCCCACGGGCGCTGACTGGGAGCTCTCCTACAGTCTGGAGGCCATTGTCAATTCACTGCAGCCCAAGCTGGGCACGGGCTACATCAGTCCCGAATACCGCGGCTCCCTGGGCTTTGCAGTTACCCAACCGCTCATGCGCAACGCAGGCCGCGAGGTCACCGAGTCGGGCATCAGGGTAGCCGAGCGGGAGGAAGCCATTGCCCGTGAGACGGTGCGTCAGGTGTTGTCGCAGCGCGTGGGCGAAGGCTTGCAGACCTACCTTTTCGTGCAGCGCGCCCAGGAACGGGTCAAGTGGCGCCAGCGTGCACTGGAGGCAGCGGCACGACTGGAGTCAGAGATCGTGCGTCAGGTGCAGGCGGGCCTGAAATCGCAAAACGAGCTGTCCGAGTCGCGTGCGGCCCTGGCGCTGCGGCAGGCTCAGCTGGCTCAGGCCCAACAGGACCTCGAAGAACAGGCCAATGCGCTACAGGTGTTCCTGGCTGCCGCCGACCCGGTGGCCGATGCCAAGCCAGCGGCCAGTCGCTGGCTGCCCGCCGATCCGCTGCGCATGCCTGCGGCGGCCTTTGCCGACAGCTTGCGCATGACCGACCCGCAAACGGCCTTCGAGCAGCGGCCGGAGACCCGGGTCAACCGACTGCGCATCGAGCGCGAAGAATTCAAGCGCCAGTTTGCCCGCAACCAGACCGAGCCTGAACTCAACTTCAAACTGCGCTACGGCAAGGACAGCCTGACCGGTCAGCCCCTGTCGCCGCACGAGTATTACTGGCATAACGGACCGCGCTACAACACTTGGGGGGTGGGTCTGAACCTGCGCATCGGTCTTGGCGGTGATGCCAAGAAAGACAGCGAATACCAGACCGCCGTCATGCGCAAGAGCCAGGCCGAACTGTCCCTGGGCGCAGCCCAGCAACGCATCACCAACGAGCTGCTCGGCGTCAAGGCGGTCCTCGAGCGCGCTGTTCAGCAGGCCCAGCGGCAGGCCGATCTGGTCAAGGCCCAAGAAGACCTGCTGGCCGCCGAACGGCGCATGATGACAGAGGGCCAGAAATCGCTGCTCGACGTGCTGCGCCGGGAAATCGAGATTGCTGGTGCGCAGGAGGCGCTGGCTGACGCGCTGACCCAGGTTAATCGCTCGTCCTATGTGGCCTCGCAGGTCAATGGCGGTCTGCTCGTCAGGTTCTCGCTCGAATGAGGCTGAAGATGTCCAACGTACACCGCCCTAACCTTGGGGCCGCCGCACTGGCCGCCTGGATCATCTCGATGGGTGCTGCAGTTCCCAGCGCCCACGCCGAACCCGTTCGCGGATTTACCCGCTGCGCTGCCGACCTGCAGCTGTCCTTTCCGCTGGCTGGACGCATTGCCAAGGCCCTGGTCCGGGAGGGCAGCGTGGTCAAGAAGGGCGACCTGCTGATGCAACTCGATCGAGCGGCCGAGGAACTCGATGTCGAGCGCCGGCGGGTGCAGTGGCAGGGCACGGCCGACCTGCTGGTGGCGCAGGCGCGGCATGAGACGGCGGCCAAGCAGTTGGCAGCAGCGCGGACCATCTTCAATGAAAACCGGGGCATCAGCCTGGAAGAGGTGCAAAACCGCGAACTGGCCGTGCGCACCACGCAGGCCGAGCTCGAACGGGTGCGCACCCTCAAGGAAACCGAGCGCCTCGATTACCTGACCGCCCTGGAAAACTTGGAGCGTCGCACGCTGGCGGCGGGCACCAGCGGGATCGTCATCCGCATCATCAAGCAGGCCGGCGAAAGCGCGCAGGCCTATGAAGCCGTGCTGCGGCTGTGCGATTTGAGCCGCATCGAATTTATGGCCAATATGCCAACCGACCAGACCAGCCGCCTGCGTGAAGGACAGTCGGTCCGGGTACAGGTCGCGTCGGTCCCGCCGGCAACGGTCGCTGCGCGCATCACCTTTGTGTCGCCGGTGGTTGACCCGGCCAGCGGGCTGCGCGAGGTCAAGGCCGATCTGATCAACCCGCCCGCCTCGGTGCGTCCTGGCGTGAGCGCCGTGCTGCAGACACAATAGCCCGGCGGCGCAGCTTCAGCGCCCCATCATGAAGCGCACTTTTTACGATCAATGGCACCGTATCGCGGCCCTGCGCCTGGGACTCAGGCCAGGTGTAATGGTGCGCCTGCACCATTACCGCGATGAGCCCTGGTATGTGCTGCACCAGCAGTCGCATGCCGGTTACTTCAGGCTCTCGCCGCAATCCTATCGCTTTGTCTGTCGGCTCGACCCAGCCCACACCATTGACGAAATCTGGCGCGAGGCGGTCCAGACCGATCCGGCCCAGGCGCCGGGCCAGGAGGAAGTGTTCGAGCTGATCACTGCCCTGCACCGCCACAACCTGCTGGCCATAGAGGGCGGGGTCGATGAAGCCAAGCTGATCGACCGGCCGCAGCGCAAGAAGAAAAAGCCCTGGGCCAATCGCATCTCGGAGCTGCTGTTCATGCGCATCCCCCTGTGGGATCCGGAGCCCTGGCTCAAACGTCACCAGAGCCTGTTTGCCCGCCTGTGGAGCTGGCCCAGTTGGCTGCTGATCGCCCTGACCATGGCCTGGGCCTTGCTGGAGTTTGTGCTGGCTGGGCCTCGGGTGTGGACCCAGGCCAGTGACATCCTGCAGCTGGGCAATCTGATGCCGCTGTATCTGGCCATCTTCTTCAACCACTTCCTGCATGAGATGGCCCATGCGCTGGCCTGCAAATACTACGGCGGGCAAGTGCGCACCATGGGCGTGATGCTGCTGCTGTTTACGCCCCTGCCCTATGTGGACCTCTCATCGAGCTGGACGTTCCGTAACCGCTGGCATCGCGCCTGGGTGTCTTCGGCCGGCATGGCCACCGACCTGTTCGTCGGTGCGGTGGCCACCATCGTCTGGGCCTACAGCCCACCGGGAACGGTCAATGAGCTGGCCTACAACCTGATGTTCTCCACGGCGGTCTACACCTTCATCTTCAACATCAACCCGCTGATGCGCTTTGACGGCTACTATGTGCTGTCCGATGCACTGGGCATTGCCAACCTGCACGAGTCGGCGCAGCAGCAGTTCATGCGCTGGTGGAAAACGCGCATCCTGGGCCAGCCCGACACCGCCGATCTGGTCCAGGTCAGTCCTCGGCGCCATGCCGCGCTGGCCCTGTTCTTCGTCGGTTCCAATGTCTACCGATGGGCGGTCATGCTGGGTATCGTGCTCTTCGTGGCTGACCAGTACTGGGGCGTGGGCCTGGTGGTTGGCCTGGCTCTGGTCTACAGCAGCTTTGTGGCGCCTCTGAAAAAAGTGATCAAACCACTGCGCAGTCCCCTGTTTCTGTACCAGCAGCAAGGCAAGCTGCGCCTGAGTGCGGCGGTGGTACTGCTGTTGCTGGCCCTGCTGCTTTGGATGCCTGTTCCGGAAAGCCGGGTTCTGCGCGGTGTGGTGGAAGCGCGAAACAACACCACACTGTTTAGCCAGAGCAGCGCGCGCATCATCAAGGTGCATCCGGCCAATGGCCAATGGGTAGCGGCCGGCCAACTGCTGATTGAACTGGACAATCCGGAACTCGATCAGGAATTGCGAGCCGTGCGCGCACAAATCACCCAGGCACGTGCGCAGGAGCGCAAGGCGCTGACCGAAGCCTCGGTCGATCTGGGGCCGATCCGAGAGCGGCTCAACACCCTCGTACAAACGCAGAGCTACATCGTGCAGCAGATCGCAGCCTTGCGCCTGCATGCCCCACACGACGGGCTGTGGCACAGCACCGACATCGGCCATCTGGAAGGCAACTGGATCGGCCGCGGCAAGGAACTTGGCCGCGTGGTGGACGAGCGGAGCCACATCTTCCTGGGCGTGGTCAAACAGGAGGCCGCAATCCATTGGGACCGTCTGGCCGCGCAAGACAGCCAGGTGCGTATCGAGGGAGAGCGTGCGACCGAACATGCCGTCACCGAGCTGAAAGTGGTACCCCACTCGCAGAAGGATCTGCCCTCGGCCGCACTGACACCGCTGGCCGGTGGCGATCTAGCGGTCTCGGCCCAGGATCAGACCGGCCGCAAGGCGGTTGAACAATTCTTCCTGCTGCGGGCCCAACTGGCCGGCAGCACCAGCCAAGGGCCCGAGGCCGCCTCGCGCAATGGCCGCTCGGGCTGGATACGGGTACACCTGCCCGCGCGTCCGCTGGCCGAACGCCTGTGGCAATGGGTGCAACAGTTCTTCCAGCGGCGCTATCAGGTATGACCCAGATCCAGACCGCATCGCAGCAGCCCCTGCAGCAGGTTCTTGGCCGTTTGGCTGCGGGTGACACCCTGCCCGCCTGGGCCGAAGGGCCCACCGGCACGGCCAGCCCCTCGGTGCGCTTGCGCGTGCTCGACAGTCACAAGAGCGAGCTTGCGCCCGTACACCTGGACCGCTGGGGACGCTGGTTCAGCGCTCTGGCCGGGCGCTGGCTGCGCCCCCTGCCACGGCTCAGACGTCTGGCCCTGCAGGTGCAGCAGCAATCGGTGGTCTGGGCCAGTGCCGGGCAAGCCGATTTCAAGCAGGCCCTGCGCGAAGCGGCGGCCGCCTGCAAGATGGGCGGCAGCATTGGCGTCGACCGTCGCTCCACCCCTGCCGATCTGCAAGCCCTGGCCCGGGTGGCCGAAGCGGTGCGCCGCGTGCACGGCTTTTCGCCACACCTTGAGCAACTGATCGGCGCCCTGGCCCTGCTGGAAGGCCGGCTGGCGGAAATGGCCACGGGCGAGGGCAAAACCCTGACGGCTGCCATGGCCGCCGTGGTAGCGGCCTGGCGTGGCCTACCCTGCCATGTGGTCACCGCCAACGACTACCTGGCCGCGCGCGACGCGCAGATCGGCTTGCCCCTGTTTGCCCTGTGCGAAGTCTCGGCCTCCAGCGTCACCGGCGAGACCCCGCCGCAAGCGCGCGGCGCGGCCTACCAACACGATATCGTCTACACCACCGCCAAGGACCTGCTGGCCGATCACCTGCGCGATGCCCTGGCCTTGGGCCGGGGGGCCTACCGCACCCGCTTTGCCTTGGCTGCAGCCCGTCAGGGCGAACAGGCGGGCGTGCAGGGGGTGGTCATGCGTGGCGTGCACCAGGTGATCGTCGACGAAGCCGACAGCGTGCTGATCGACGAGGCAGTCACCCCCCTGATCATCTCGGCCCAGCGACCCGACGACCTGCTGGAGCAGGCCGCCCGTGAGGCGGTGATCCTGGCGCGTGAGCTGCGGGCGGGGGAAGATTTCCGGATTGAAAAAGCGCTGCGCCATATTGAATGGACGGCCGCAGGCCGCAGCCTGTTGCAGCAGCTTGCCCGCGACATGCCCCCGTTCTGGCGTCGCGCCGATCGCGCCGAGGAGCTGGTTCAGATGGCCCTGTATGCCATGCATCTGATGGTGCGCGACCAGCACTATGTGGTCGATGGCGAGAAGGTGATTCTGGTCGACGAACTGACCGGCCGCCTGGCCCAGCAGCGCACCTTGTCGCTGGGCATGCAGCAGGTTCTGGAGGCCAGCCTCGATCTGCCCATTTCCCCGCCCAGCGAAGTCTCGGCGCGATCGAGCTTTCAGCGCTTCTTCCGGCGCTTTGCCCGACTGGGCGGCATGACGGGGACGGCCCGCGAGGCCCGCAAGGAGTTTGCCGAGGTCTACGGCCTGACCACGGTACCCGTGCCCACTCACCGCCCGGTACAGCGGCGCCACCAGGGTCTGCAGGTGCTGCGCAATGAGACCGAGAAATTCGAGGCGGTGGCCCAGGCCTGCCAAGCCCTGATCGCCCAAGGGCGCGCGGTGCTGATCGGCCTGCGCAGCGTGCGCTCCAGCGTGGCCCTGGGCCAGTGCATGCGGGCGCGCTTGCCCGGCGCGCAGGTGGACGTGCTGCACGCACTCGAGCATGAGCGAGAGAGCGCCATCGTGGCTGCCGCGGGCCGGCCCGGCGCCATCACCATCGCCACCAACATGGCCGGCCGCGGCACCGATATCGCACTCGATCCTGCGGTGCATGCCGCCGGTGGCCTGCATGTGATCGTGGCCGAAGTCAACGACTACGCGCGCATCGACCGGCAGTTGGTGGGCCGCTGTGCCCGCCAGGGCGATCCGGGCTCGGTGCAGTTCTTCGTGGCACTGGACGACGAACTGCTGCGACGCTTCCTGCCGCCCGCGCTGGCCTGGCTCTGGACCGGCCTGCACCACGCCATGCCACCGCTGCGCCGACCGCTGACGCAGCTGATGATTGGCTTGGCGCAGAATCGAGCCACGCGACTGGCCTTTCGCCAACGCCAGAACATCCTGGAGCAGGACACCGACCTTGAGAGGGAAGGCTTTTGAACTCGCAACTTGATCACTCGGCGGTCGACCTGACCGGGCAGTGGCTGGAACAACTGGCCCAGTGGCAGGGTGCGCCGGCGCAGTACTGGCAGCACTTGGCGCAGGTGGCCCGGCTGGTCCTGGGCGCGCAGGCGGCCGCAGTCTGCGGGCGCGCGGCGACAGGCCCGGCCGGTGTGCAGGCGCTGGCCACCGATCCGGCCTCCGGCCCTGCGCCCGCCTGGCTGCAGGACATCAGCCAGGCCCTGTGGCAACAGGCCCGCCGACAGGGCTGGGCCCTAGGCCGAAGCCCAGGCGGCCATCACCGCATCGGCCTGGCCGCTTTGCGTATCCAGGAACAGCGCGAAGTGTGCGTGGCCTGCCTATTGCCCGACTCTGAACAGGCCACCGCCCAGGAATCGGCGGCGCTGTCGGCGCTGTCCTGGCTGCCGCGCCTGTTCGAACGCGACCGGCAGGCCCGACAGAATGAGCGCGATGCCACACGCCTGGCCCAGGTGCTTGAAACCGTAGGCCGCCTGCTGCAGCAGGCCCAGTCCCTGGACCGCGCCGCCCTGATTCTGGCCAATGACCTGGCCGAACGCTTTGCCTGCCAATCGGTCGCGGTGTGCTGGCGCGCCCGCGAGGGGCTCAAACTCAGGGCACTGAGCCACACCGAAAAACTCGACCGGCGCAGCGAACTGTCCACCCTGCTGGAAGAGGCGGGTCAGGAAGCGCTGAGCCAGGGGCAGGAAATTGCCTGGCCCAGCCAGGATAAAACCGTTCAGCGCGCCCACGAACGCTACGCCCTGCTGCAGCAGCCCGGACATCTCTACACGCTGCCTCTGAGCGAACCCGGCGCAGCCGGCGAGCCTGAAAAGCCCTGGGGCAGTATCACCGTCGAGCGGCAAGGCATGGCCTTCACCAACGCCGAACGCTGGGCCCTGCGTCTGTATGCCGACATGGCCCTGCAGCCCCTGCTGCACGGTTACCACGGCAGCCGGGCACTGCCCTTGCGCCTGGGGCGCGAGGTGGTGCACAGCCTGCCGCGCGCCCTGCGACCGCGCACCGTCGCCGGGCGCAATCTGGCGCTGATCGTGCTGACCACGGTGATCGGCCTTGGCCTCATCCCCTGGCCTCACACCGTCACTGCGGGTGCCACGGTCAAGACCGACACCATGGCATTTGTGGGCGCCCCCTTCGATGGCTACCTAGAGTCCAGCGCCGTCCAGCCGGGCTCACAGGTGCGGGCTGGCGATCGTCTGTTTTCGGTCGGCACACGCGAGCTGGCGCTCGAGCGCGCGAGCATCCAGGCTGAAATTGCACAAGCCAGCCGCGAAGCCGAAAAGCGGCGTGCGGTCAATCAATTGCCCGAAATGCAAGTGGCCGAAGCCCAGGTGGCTCAAGCCCAGGCCAAGCTGGCGCAGATTCAGCAACGGGTGAGGGCCGCCGCCGTGATCTCGCCGATGGACGGTGTGGTGATCGAAGGCGAGCCCGGCAAGAATCTCGGCGGAGCCGTGCGGCGTGGCGATACGGTGGTCAAGATCGCCGCGCTGTCGGCGCTCTATGTGGAGGCGGCCGTTCCCGAAAAAGATCTCTCGCATGTGGCGATCGGCCAGCAGACCCGTCTGACCCTGCTGGCCGAGCCAGCCCTCACCCATGCCTTGACGGTGCAGCGCATCATCCCGCAGGCCTCGGTGGTCGATGGCGAAAACACCTTTGCGGTTCGTCTTGCCGTGGAGGGGTCTGCGGAAAACTGGTGGCGGCCGGGCATGACCGGCGTGGCCAAGATTTCCATCGGCTGGCGACCGCTGGCCTGGATTGCCACCCATCGCCTGATCGACTATCTGCGCATCAAGTTGTGGATCTGAGCGCGCCGCCGGAAACCGGCGCTCAGTGACCCTCCACTGTCGAACCCAAGCCGCATCGCCGCGAGGGCGCGGCTCCCACACCGTCTTGGCCTTCGGCTGGCGGAAGCGGACGCGTCATCACCGCAAGGGCCCGGCTCCCACACGGTCTTGGTCTGCGGCTGGCGGGAGGGGGAGCCATTGCTGCGAGGGCGCGGCTCCCGCAGGGTCTTGGTCTGGATCCAGTGGGAGTGGGAGCGCCGCCCTCGGCGCGATGCAGTTCATCCTAAATCCGGTTGAACGCGCCCGAGTGTACGGCTGCGGGGTACCCTGGCAAGGCGCGCGGAGGCCGCAGGATCCCCCCTGCAACGACGAGCAACGAAGCCAGCACGCTGCGCAGTCGTGCCATCGGGTGCGTAGCGGACTCACCCCAAAAGGTGAGGCCCGAAAAGGGCGAAAAGCGCTGATCGGGCAAGGCCTGACCGAAGACGTCGAGCGGTCAACTGCCGGATTGAGGTTCATCGGACTTTGACCCCAACCCTTGTGACCCCATCGGCTGAGCCTCGCCCAAGGTCGACCGTCCCAGACCTACGGCCTGCATCGGCGAGCGCCGACACACCGGCGCTGGGCTGCAAGCGACCATAAGGCTCATGCACCGGATCGACGCTTTCGCCTATCGGACCCAGCCGTGAGCCTGTCCCTTGGTCTGCCCGGCGTGCGGGCGGTGCGCTGGAGTATCCTGACCTCAGCGGCCCGACTGATTCTGCAACTGCTCATTCAGGTCTGGCTGGCGCGCATGCTCGGCCCGCAGGTCTTTGGTGTCTTCGCCATCGGTCTGGTCACGCTCACCCTGGCCGGATTTCTGGCCAGCTTTGGCCTGAGCTGGAACCTGATGCAACGCGCTCAGCTTGAGGAGGCCGACATCCGCTTTGCCTGGACCTGGCAACTGCTCATGGGTCTGGCCGCCCTGCTGGCCCTGCAGGCCCTGGCTCCGTTCATTGCACAGACCCTGCGCGAGCCTGCCGCCGAGGCGGTCATTCGCTGGATGTCGCTGGGCTGCCTGCTGCAGGCAGCGGCCGCACCGGCCACCCATCTGCTCACCCGTGCGCTGGACTTGCGCAGCCTGGGCCTGATCCAGTTGCTGAGCTACCTCATCGGCTATGGCCTGGTTGGTCTGCCCCTGGCCTGGAACCAGGCCGGCGTGAACGCGCTGCTATGCGCCTGGCTGGTGCAGGCAGCCGTGGTGACGGCGGCCAGCCTGTGGGTGCGTCCGCATGCCTTTGCGCCTCTGCTCTGGTATGACCGGGCCCGCGACATGCTGGGTGTCGGTCAGGCCGTATTCATGACCAATCTCGTTAATTGGACGCTCAATCACCTCGACCGCCTGTTCATCGGACGGCTGCTGGGCACCTGGTCGCTGGGCCTGTACAACGTGGCCTACAACCTGGCCAGTGTGCCCGGCCAGATGCTGCTGGGCGCCCTGCAACCGGCCTTTGTGGCCGCGGGTGCACAAATGCAGGCCGAACCCGGGCGACTGGCCCAGGCCTATGTGCAAATGCTGGCCACGCTGATGGTGCTGGGCCTTCCCGCTGGCCTGGCCCTGGCCTTGCTGGCCCCCGACCTGATGGCCCTGCTCTACGGCGCGCGCTGGCTGGAGGCCTCACCGGTGCTGGCTTGCCTGCTGGCGGCCATGCCGCTGCTGGCCATCTGGGGCGTCTCCACACCGGTGCTGTGGAACACCGGGCGCTCGCACCATGAATGGCTGCTGCAACTGCCCCTGCTGCCCCTGGGTGCGCTGGCCCTGTGGATCGCCGCCCCAGCGGGTTTGACCTACGCGGCACTGGCAGCTGCCGCACTGGTGCTGCTCAGAGCAGCGTTGCTGGTGGGTGCGGCACTGCACGCCCTGCAGCTACCGGCCTCAGCCCTGCTCCCCCATGCGCTGCGGGCTCTGGTACTGGGTCTGGCCGCAGCCGCTGCGGTGCTTTCAATCCAGGCGCTGATCGCCGCGCCGGTGCTGCGCCTGCTGGTCAGTGCGGCGCTGCCTCTGGCTCTGATCGGTCTCTTGGGGTGGCTGCAGCCGCAGGGGCTGGAGCGAGCTGTGGGCGCGCCCACCTGGGCCATGGTGCTGCGCTTTGCGCCCAGTCTCCATCGCAGGCACCTCCAAAAGCGTGCCGGTGAACCGCTGCGCGAACAGGCGCAGGGAAGGCCATGAATTTCACCTCGCTCGCGCCCCTGCTCCTGGGCGGCCTGCTGGCTGCGGTGCTGTCCTGGTTGGGCATGGCGGCCGCTCTGCAGCGCACCGGTCGTCAGGCACATGGCTATCTGCACGCCGTGGTGCCCGCGCTGCTGCTGATCATGGCCACTGGCGTTTGGCTGGGCGGCCGGGACCTGACCAGCAATTTTCTGCTGCCCGAATTCAAGCCCGATCCCCCCCGACCGGCTCTGCTGGATACGCTGCAGCCCGTGCTGTCGCTGCTGCTGCTGGCCGTGAGCTTTGAACGCATCCTCAGCCGTGGCTTGCTGCCGGGGCAGCGAACTGCCAGCCCCTGGCTCGCGCTGAGCTTCTTTCTGTTCTGGCTGGGCAGCACCGCATCGCCGGCCTGGCTGGGCGCCCATCCAGCCTGGAGTCACGATCTGCTGTATCCGCTGGTTATCGGTCTGGCCGCCACACTGGCCAGCCCAAGCGATACCGAGCGGATGCTGCGCTGGAGCCGCAATGCCCTGCTGCTGCTGATGCTCGCCGGCGTGCTGCTCATCCCTTGGAAAACCACTGTGGTGCTGGACCAGAACTACCAGCAGGGCCTGATCGACGGGCTGCCACGGTTTGGCGGTCTGGCCACTCACCCGGTCTCGATGGGACTGCTGGCGCAGCTCGGGCTCATGTGTCTGCTGGCCCGGCCGATGCGGCAGGCCTGGCTCAACCGGGCCGCCTGGGCGTTGGGGCTGGGGGTGCTGGTGATGGCGCAATCGAAAACCGCATGGCTGGCTTTCCTGCTGTGCAGTGCCGTCATGTGGGCCTACCGCATCGGGCCGCTGCTCAAGCGACAACTGGGCCAAGTGCAGCAAGCCACCGTACCCCTGACCGCGCTGACGCTGGCCCTGCTGGTGATCTCGGGCCTGCTGCTCATGCTGGGGCTGGGCGATGGCACCTGGATCGAACGCTTGATGCACACGCCCGAAGGCCAGCAGCTGCGATCCTTCACCGGCCGTGACCGCATCTGGGCCATCGCCTGGGAGGAATGGCTGGCTCACCGGGCGTTTGGTTGGGGGCCGCAGATCTGGGGTGAGGCTTACCGGCAATCGATCGGACTGGCAAATGCCACCCATGCCCACAACCAGCTGATGGACACCCTCTCTCGCGCGGGTCTGGTGGGGGCAGTCGCGCTGCTGCTTTATGGGCTGGTGCTCGCCGCCCTGGCCCTGCGCTGTGGCCGTGCCACGGGCGGCCTGTCGCTGGCCCTGCTGCTGGCCCTGGGGCTGCGGGCCGGTAGCGAAGTGCCCCTGCTGCTGATGGGCTACGGCCCCGACCTGATTGCGCACCTGCTGCTGCTGGCCGTGCTGGCTGCAGCCAGCGAGCCGCAGGCGGCAGTGCCCCATCAGGCGCCTGGCCCGGCCAGCGCAGCCGGCCCGCAAGGTCTCAAGGAGCATCCCGCATGAAGTTCTCCGTGGTCATCCCGCTGTACAACAAGGGGCCCTACATCGGCTGCACCCTGCAGTCGGTGCTGGCACAAGACCTGCCCGACCTGGAGGTGGTGGTGGTCGATGACGGATCGAGCGATGACGGCCCGCAGATCGTCGCCCGATGCACCGACCCGCGGGTTCGCCTGCTGCGCCAGCCCAATGCCGGCGTGGCAGCCGCGCGTAACCGAGGCATCGAAGCAGCGCGCGGGCAGTGGGTCTGCTTTCTTGATGCCGACGACTGGCTAGACCCCGGCTACCTCAGCGCCCTGCAGCGCGC
>CAZATV010000011.1:0-55275 GCA_964488145.1 uncultured Polaromonas sp. | reverse complement strand
CGCACCAGGTCTTGAGCATGGTGGTGTGCTGGATCGACTGCGGGCCCAGGAAGTGGTGCACTTTCAGGGTAATGGTCTGGGCCTGTGCGGCCGACAGACCTGCGGTCAGGGCGGCGGCCAGGGCGATCGTCTTGAGCGTGAGCTTCATCAGGAGGTTCCTCTTGAGGGGTTGGGAGCGCTAGGTTACTGAGCCGTTCTCCAGCGCGCGGCGGGGTTAACCCTGATTCGCCCAGGTTTGTGGTCGAAATCAGGGCAACACGGATCGATCGGGGCCATGGCCTCATTCATACGCAGGCTCCGATCGTGTTGCTGCGGGCCAGGTCGAGCGCTTCGCTGAGGACCCGGCGATCACCGATGTGGTTGGCCAGAATCAGAACCAGCTTGGCCAGCATCAGGTCCGATTGTTCATCGCTGAGATCGCGTTGACTGGCAATCAGTTCTTCATAAAAGCCATCAGGATCTTCAATGCGGGGCTGGCGGTGAAGCTGGGCGTTTGGGTTCATGGCAGGCGGGTTCCGGGCTTAGTGAAGGGCCAGGGCCCGGCGCAAGGCGGCCTGCACGGCCGAGGCCTCAAAGCATCGCCAACGCGCGGCGATATGCTGGTCGGGCCGGATCAGGTAAACCGTGCCGCTTTGGCCGTCGTAACGCCGGGTCAGCTCGCCCTCCAGGTCTTGCAGGTCGCGCCCGACCTCCAGCACCGCCACGGACAGATCGCCCAGGTGGATGGGCTGGGCCCCGGGGCCGAAGCTCAGCAGCACAAAGCCGTCTCGCAACAGTTCAAGCAGCCAGCGGTTTTGCCCATTGACCTCCACGGGCGCATCGGCGCAAGGCGAGCCCGGACGCATCGCACCGGCGAAGGGGTCTGCATCTGGCGTGTTGAGCATGGAGTCGGTGTAGGGCGTGGGCATGGACAGCCGGCCGCTGTTGACCAGGGGCCGGGCGAAGGGCTCGGTACGGGCCAGTTCCAGCACCGCATTGCGCAGCCGCAGCGAGGCGCGGCTCTTGGGGCTGATGAAATCGGTGGAGCGGGTGGAGTTGCGCAGGTTGTCATCGGCTGCAAACGCACGCTCCTGGTGATAGCTGTGCAAGAGGCTGGCCGGCGCCTGACCCTGCACCACCAGGGCCAGCTTCCAGGCCAGGTTGTCGGCATCCTGGACACCAGAGTTGGCACCCCGTGCGCCAAAGGGAGAGACCTGATGAGCGGCATCACCGATCAGCAGCACCCGGCCGTACTGAAATTGCTCGGCGCGCCGGCAAGCGAACTGGTAGACCGACACCCATTCGAGTTCAAAAGGCACGTCGCCCAGCATGGCCCGGATGCGCGGGATGACTTTCTCGGGCCTCTTCTCCTGTTCTGGATCGGCATCGCGGCCGAGTTGGAAATCAATGCGCCAGACGCTGTCGCATTGTTTGTGCAGCAGCACGCTCGGGTTGCGGTGGAAGGGTGGGTCGAACCAGAACCAGCGCTCGGTGGGGAAGTCGGCCTTCATCACCACATCAGCAATCAGAAATCGGTCCTCAAACACCTGCCCGCCAAAATGGGCCCCCACCATGCGCCGGGTGGCACTGTTGGCGCCATCGGCGGCAATCACCCACGAGGCCTGCAGCCCCAAGCGGCCATCTGGGGTTTCAATCGTGAGATTGACCCGCTCGTCGTCCTGCTCCAGGGCGGTCAGCTTGTGCTTCCAGCGCAGGTCCACCAGGGGGTGGTCTTCGCAAGCCTGCACCAGAGTTTCTTCCAGGTAGTACTGCTGCAGGTTGATCATGGCCGGCATCTTGTGGTGGGCCTCGGGTAGCAGATTGAATTGATAGGCCTGGGTCTGGCCAAAGAAGACTTTGCCCACCTGCCATTGAATGCCGCGCTCGGCCAGCACCTGACCGATGCCGAGCCGGTCCCAGATTTCGAGCGTTCTCTTGGCATAGCAGACGGCACGCGAGCCGATGCTGACGGTGTTGTTGTCGTCCAGCACGACGGTGCGCAGTCCGCGCGAGGCGCAGTCCAGAGCCAAGGTCAGTCCCACCGGCCCCGCACCGATGATTACCACCGGATGGCATACCGGCTGACCGGCGCCCATCTCGGGGCTGGGCCGATAGGCGAACTCGGGGTAGGTGTAGGTCTTGAGCATGGCTGCGCGTTGGATGCTCAGTGTGGCCTGTCTTCGAACTCTTGCTCGTGCATCCAGGCCGCATGCTGGGGCGCACGGCGAGTTCGCGACCATTCTTCCAGCATGTCCCACTTGACCTCATCGAGTTTGCGGTACATCTCGGGCGTGCCGATATCTGCAGCCAGCTCCAGGCGGTGGCCATTGGGGTCGAAAAAGTAGATGCTCTTGAACAGCGTATGGTTGGTCGGCCCGATGACCTCGATGCCGGCTGCCTGCAGTCGGGCCCGGGTCTGCTCGAGTTCTTCCACACTGCCCACCTTGAAGGCGATGTGCTGCACCCACGGCGGTGTATTGGGGTCGCGGCCCATTTCGGGGGCGTTGGGTAATTCGAAAAAGGCCAGCACGTTGCCATGGCCCGCGTCAAGAAACACATGCATGTAGGGATCGGGGGCCTTGGTGGACGGTACCTGGTTCTCGGCAATGGCCAACACAAACTTCATTTGAAGATGTTGCTCGTACCATTTCACGGTCTGCTTGGCATCCTTGCAGCGGTAGGCCACATGGTGAATGCGTTCGATGTTCATGGGCGGCTCCTTGCGTTGGGGGGTGCCTGATGAAGTCTGGATCGTCAAGAGCGGGCTCGATTCAACCCTCGAGCGCCTGCCACATGGCCACATCGCGCTCGGCGGTCCAGATGCGGGGGTCCGGGTATTGGGTGGCTTCGTCGTAGGCCCGGGTCACATCGAAGGGCATGCAGTGGTTGAAGATGACCCAGTGTCCGTACTTGGGTTGCAGCGCCGCGAAGGTGCGCTCATAGACCTTGCGCAGGTCTTCGCCCCGTTCGGCCCCGGCCTTGACCTGACTGTAGAGGTCGCTGATGAAGGCCCGGGTGCCGGCCAGGCCCGCTTGCACCTCGGCCGGGGTCTGCAAGGCCGCGCCGCGTCCCGGCACCAGCTTGTTCGGTTGTAGTGCGGCCAGCTTATCCAGGGTCTGGGGCCAGTCGCGCAAGTAAGCATCGCCGGCGTAGGGGGTGGCATCGAATTCGACCAGATCGCCGCTGAACAGAATTTTTTCGTCGGGCAGCCAAGCCACGGTATCGCCCTTGGTGTGACCTCGACCGAGCTGCAGCAGTTCCACCCGCAGCGAGCCCAGCCACAAGGTCATCTTTCCGGTGAAGGTGAGGGTGGGCCAGGTCAGGCCGGGCGGCACGCTCTCGACATTGCGAAACAAGCGGGGAAAGCGGCCGATCTCACTGGCCTTGTCAAACTCGCCCCGTTCCACGATCAGGTCGTAGGTGTCCTGGCTGGCGATGATCTGCTGCGGCTGGTAGGCGCTGGCGCCAAGCACACGCACGGCATGGTAGTGGCTCAGCAGAACGTATCGGATCGGCTTGTCGGTCACCTGTCGGATATGGTCAATCACGTCCTGGGCCATGGCGGGAGTGGCCTGCGTGTCGATCACCATGACCGCATCGTCGCCAATGATCACACCGGTGTTGGGATCTCCTTCTGCGGTGTAGGCATAGGCATGGTCCGACAGTTTGTCGAAGCTGACCTTCTTTTCTTCCAGGTCAGCGGCTGAGGCGAAGGTTTTGGTACTCATGACGGATTTTTGAATCGGTGGCTAAATTTGCTTTAGACAAATCAGTTTGGTTTAGTTGTAAGATTGTCAGGGCAAAATTTCATCGGGTCAAACTCATTTAACTGGGGTAAACCCTGGTCTCGGCCCTGCCGGGGCCAGCCTGAAGCCAAAATGCCGACCATGCCCAAAGCGCCCACGGCTCGCAAGAGCATCAGACCTGCCGCCGAGTCGGCCTCTGGCCGCACCTCGCGTGGCATTCAGAGTGTGGAAGTGGGCGGACAACTGCTTAAGGCGCTGGTGCGATCGGGCCGGCGCATGGCGCTGAAGGATCTGGCCCGTGAGGCGGACATGACGCCGGCCAAGGCCCACCCCTATCTGGTGAGCTTTGGCAAGCTCGGCCTGATCGAGCAGGATCCGGTCTCTGGCCACTATGGATTGGGGCAGTTGGCGGTGCAGTTGGGCCTGATTAGCCTGCAGCAGGTCGACCCGGTGCGCCTGACCATTGCCGAACTGCCCGCGCTGGCACAGGCCCTGGGGGTGACGGTCTCGGCGGCGGTCTGGGGCGGCAGCGGCCCGATCATCGTGCGGGTTGAAGAAGGACCGCGTGCGGTCAATGTGTCGATGCGCCACGGCATTCCGGCGTCCCTGCGCCATACCGGCACCGGCAAGGTGTTTGCGGCCTACATGCCGCCCGAGGTGGTACGCGCGGCCTTGGTGGCCCAGGGCGAACCTCAGGCTTGGGACGATCAGGGCTTTCATCGCGAAATGGTGCGGATTCGGGATCTGGGTCTGAGCCAGGTGCGTGAGGAACTCATGCCGGGTATCAGTGCCATGGCAGTGCCGGTCTTCGATGGCTTCGGACGCTTGGCCCTGGCCATTGCCGCGATGGGCCCGACTGCACAGCTCGATCTCTCGCCCGAGGGCCATCAGGCCAGCCTGCTGCGCGAGGTCGCGCGTCGGGTATCGCTGCGATTGGGTGCGCCGGCCCGTTAGGTCAAAAAGGCGGCCTCGGATGATGCGTGCATGCTGATCAAGTTGTCCCTGGTGGCTGCTTCGGTCCTGCTGTCTTCGCTGGCGGCCCGGCGCTTCGGTCATGCGGTGGGCGGCACGATCGGCGGAATGCCCATGATCGCCGGTCCGATTGCCGGCTTTGTGTTGCTGGCCTCCGATGTGCAGACCACGCAGGCGATTGCCTTGGCCACGCTGGTGTGCCTGCCAGCCACGGCGATGCATCTGACGGCCTTTGCCTGGTCCGTCTTGCGTTGGCGCTGGCCCTTTGCCCTGCTGACGGCCAATATCGTGTTCTTCGCGCTCGGTCTGAGCCTGCCTTCGCTGGCGCTGGAGCCCTTGCAGACCTTTGGACTGGTGCTGCTGGTGCTCCTGCTGGGACACCGGGTCATGCCCTCGGTGGCCTTGCAAGGGGCCGCAGTCCACATCCCGCATTCGGAGCTGGTCTTGCGTGTGGCCGCCGCGGTGCTGCTGGCCTGGCTCATCATCGAGACGGCGGGGGCCGTGCCGGCAGCCTTGAGCGGTCTGTTGTTGGCCGTGCCGATCACGGGCAATGTGCTGCCTTGCTTTACCGTGCCTCGTCATGGGTCACAGGCCGCGGTGATTCTCTTGCGCGGCTTTCTCCGCGGGCAGGTCGGCTTTGCCGTGTTCTTTGCCACCCTGCTGTGGGGTCTGGAGGTCGCTTCGCCCGGCGTGGCTTATGCGGCCGCCTGGGCAGCGGCCTTGGCAATGGCCAGTGGCTTGTACGCCTGGCAGTCGCGATCCGAGCGATAAGTGCCATCGGAACAGCGGACCCTTGCAGCGAGCTTATGCCTCGATGGCGCCGCGCCTTCACGGTGATGGGGCTTGAGTTCGACAGCCGCCGCACTGGTTGGCGCTGTATTGCGTCGAGGGCGGCGCTCCCGCGCCCCCAGATCTTGCTCAAGGCTGATCGGAGCCGTGCCACCGCGGCGATGCAGCGCTCCTGGGTGGCAGCCAAGCCCTCGCTGTGACCTTTTCTGCAGGTATCCTTGCACTCTGAACTGCAAGGAGGGCCTATGAGCTGGCCGGTGATGGTGTTTGACATCGAGTCCATTCCCGATATCGAGGGCATGCGGGCCCTGGGCTTGATCGAGGGCGATGATGACGATAAAGCTTATGCCGATTGGACTGCTAAGCGAGCGGCCGATGGAAAGAGCGACTTTGCGCCCTTGCACTTGCAGCGGGTGCTGGTGATTTCCTGCGTATTCCGCAACGCCGAAGGCTTGCGGGTCCATTCCTTTGTCGACCGCGAGCCAGAAGGGCAGAGCCAGGAAGGTCGCATCATCCAGACCTTCTTCAGCACGGTTGAAAAGCATGTCCCCCAGCTGGTCAGCTGGAACGGGGGCGGCTTTGACCTGCCGGTGCTGCACTACCGCGGCCTCAAGCATGGCGTGGTCGCCAGCAAATATTGGGACATGGGGGAGGGTGGCGATCACGACAGTCGCGAGTTCAAGTGGAACAACTACATCAGCCGATACCACATGCGCCACCTGGATTTGATGGATTTGTTGGCCATGTACAGCCCGCGCAATAACGCGCCTCTGGATGCCTTGGCCAAGCTCTGTGGGTTTCCCGGCAAGCTCGGCATGGATGGATCGGCGGTCTACTCGGCCTACAAACAAGGGCAGCTGGAGGATATTCGGCGGTACTGCGAAACCGACGTTATGAACACCTATTTGTTGTACTGCCGCTTTCAGAAGATGCGCGCCGGTCTGCTGGAGACTGAATATGCCCAGGAGATGGACTTCGTCAAATCGCGATTGGCAGAACTAACCCCGACCGAACCTCATTGGCGAGAGTATCTGCAGGCCTGGCGCTGAGCTCTGGCGGGTCCAAGGCCTCATGAGCCCGCGGGCTGAGACAATCAGCGTATGAGTGAACCGTTTTCGCAGCCTCTACAGGCGTCGCCATTGCAGCCACCTCCCAGCCCCGATGTGCTCGCGATTGAATCGCTGGATATGGAGGCACAGGGTATTGCCCACCGGCCTGAGGGCAAGGTGGTGTTCGTCGAAGGTGCCTTGCCCTCGGAGCGCGTGACCGCGCGGGTGACGCGCAGCAAAAGCAGCTTTGACAAGGCCATAGTCGAGGGCGTCCTGCATGAGTCATCCCAGCGTGTGCAGCCCGAGTGCGCGCACTTTGGCTTGCACCATGGCGCTTGCGGGGGCTGCAAGATGCAGCACCTGCATCGCAGCGCCCAGGTGGCGGTCAAGCAGCGGGTGCTGGAGGACAACTTTGCACACCTGGGCAAGCTCCGTGCGGAGCGCCTGATGCGTCCGATCGAGGGGCCAGCCTGGCACTACCGCTTTAGAGCGCGGCTTTCGGTGCGCTATGTGCGCAAGAAAGACACGGTACTGGTGGGCTTTCATGAGCGTAAAAGCCAGTACGTGGCTGACATGAGGCAGTGCCCGGTGCTGCCGTCCAATGTCAGCCAGATGCTGGTACCGCTGCGTGAGTTGATCGGCTCGCTGCAAGCGCGTGAAACCTGTCCGCAGATCGAACTGGCCTGTGGGCTGGTAGAGGGTCAGCAGATCACCGCCTTGGTGCTGCGGCACCTGGAGCCGCTGCACCCAGCCGATGCCACGCGCCTGCGTGAGTTTGCCGCCCGATGGCCTGGCGTTCAATGGTGGCTGCAGCCCAAGGGGCCCGATACGGTTCATCGTCTGGATGAAGACGTGCCGCCCCTGGCGTACGAGTTACCCGAGTTCGGTGTGCTCATGCCTTTCAAGCCGACGGACTTTACGCAGGTCAATCCCCACATCAACCGGGTGCTGGTGCAGCGCGCACTGCAATGGCTCGATGTGCAGCCCGACGAGCGGGTGATTGACTGGTTCTGTGGCCTGGGTAATTTCACACTGCCGCTGGCGACGCGAGCGCGGCAGGTGTTGGGTATTGAGGGCAGCGCGTCGCTGGTGCAACGTTCGCTGGAGAATCTACGCTTTAATACTCAGCGGCGGCTAGAGAAGGGCCTGCCTGCTCTGTGTCCGACCGTGTTTGCGGCCCGCAATCTTTTTGAAGTGACCCCGCAGCAACTGGCGGCCGATCCATCGGCTGACAAATGGTTGGTTGATCCGCCTCGAGAGGGGGCTTTCGAGCTGTTCAAGGCCTTGGCCGCTCTGCATCCGCGGGGCAAGGAGCGCGCACGCATCAACCGGGACGGACAGAAGACCGATGAATTTGTCATTGCAACTGTCGAGCCCCCGGCAGGCTGGCAGGCGCCCCGGCGCATTGTCTATGTGAGTTGCAATCCAGCCACGCTGGCGCGCGATGCGGCCCTTCTGGTTCGCGAGGCAGGCTACCGTTGTGTGGCCGCCGGTGTGGTCAATATGTTTCCGCACACCGCCCATGTGGAGAGCCTGGCGGTATTCGATCGCTCATGAAAAAGGGACCCGCAGGTCCCTTTTGAGTTTGCTTGACTCGATTACTCGCGGTCGCCGCCAAAGATACCCAGCAGCGACAGCAGGCTCTGGAATACGTTGAACAGGCTCAGATAGATGCCCAGCGTTGCGGTGATGTAGTTGGTCTCTCCGCCGTCAACGATGCGCTTGAGGTCATAGAGGATAAAGGCCGAGAAGATACCCACCGCCATCATGCTGATCACGATCATGCCCGTGGACGAGCCTACAAAGACGTTGATGATGGCACCCACCATCAGCACGAGAGCACCAACGGTCAGCCACTTACCCATGCCGGAGAGGTCGCGCTTGATCACGGTTGACAGGCTGGCCATCAGGACAAAGACGCCGGCGGTACCACCGAAGGCGGTCATGATGAGATCCGCACCGTTTTTCATGCCCAGCACCATGGCCAGCAGCCGCGAGAGCATCAGACCCATGAAGAAGGTGAAGGCCAGTAGCACCGGCACGCCGGCGGCTGAGTTTTTGGTTTTCTCGATGGCAAACATGAAGCCAAAAGCTCCGCCTAGAAACACTACCAGGCCCATGATGCCGCCCAGCGACGCGGTGATGCCGGTTGCCACCCCAAACCAAGCGCCCAGTACGGTGGGCACCATGCTCAGGGCCAGCAGCCAGTAGGTGTTGCGAAGCACGCGGTTTCGTTCGGCTGCCGAGGGCAGCGAACTTGTGTACTCCATGGTTTGGTAAGGATGGTTCATGAGGATCTCCTTGAAAAGCCGACCAGGGAAACGATGGACATCAAAAGGTGCCGAATCGATCTGGTCGCGGACCTGATTTTAGGGACGGCACGCAAAAGTCAAGGGGTGCATCCTATTTTCCATACGGGAATCGGCGTTTTGGCTCGTCTGGGCCAGGCCGGTGGGGGCCTGTACCAGAGCTACACTGCAACCCGATTTAAAACTTCCTCCCCGTGTTTTATGAAGAACAAGCCTTTCCTAGAGTCGTCCGACGTTAAAAAAATAGCTCTCGCCGCCGAGGCTGAGGCCCTGAAGAACAACTGGGCGGTGACCATCGCGATCGTGGACGATGGCGGCCATTTGCTGCATCTCAATCGGCTCGACGGGGCGCCGGCGATTTCGTCCTACATCGGGCCGGCCAAGGCCCGTACATCCGCCCTGGGCCGTCGCGACAGCAAGGTCTACGAGGACATCATCAACGGTGGCCGTCATGCCTTCTTGAGCGCCCCTGAGATCGAAGGCATGCTCGAGGGCGGGGTGGCCATCCTCAAGGACGGTCAGTGTCTGGGGGCCGTCGGCGTCAGTGGCGTGAAGTCCAGCGAGGATGCTCAGATCGCTCGGGCGGGCATTTCGGCCCTCGGACTCTGAGGCGGCCGCGTCACGCCGAGGACGGAGCCTCCATCCGCCATCCGGCGAGCCCTCGGGTTTGGCGGACACGCTCTCTCCTGGCCATATTCGTCCCCGGAAGGAGTCCTTCTCTGTCTGTGCGGGAAACGCGCCCAAGCCGCGGGGGTCGCCCCGTGTGTGACTGATCAGCCGAATTCCTCACGAGGTCGGCAAAAACCACCGGCCAGTTGGGAGGGCCTCCTAAGGGTCGTGCCCTGCTGGCCAGCGGGCGCTTGCTGGGGGTCTAGCGGAACCCAACCCGATCCAGCATTTGCTGAACTTTGACCTGGTTCATGCCAACAACGCTGACGGGGAGCGTTTCACTTTTGAAGGCTCCGCCGCTCATGGTCCTCAGGGCCGGGTTGTTGAGGGTGATCCCCCGGGCCGCCGGCCATTCGTTGTTGCCGTTGGCGAAATGGTTCTGGGCCGTTGGGCTGGCCAGATACTCCAGAAATTGCATGGCCGACTCGACATTGCGGGCGTGGCGGGCGACGGCACCTCCGGCAATGTTTATATGCGTACCCGTGCTTGACTGGTTGGGAAAGACCACGCCAATCTTGTCCACCACGGATTTGTCCGCA
The DNA here is from genome assembly GCA_964488145.1 of uncultured Polaromonas sp. Taxonomy (GTDB): domain Bacteria; phylum Pseudomonadota; class Gammaproteobacteria; order Burkholderiales; family Burkholderiaceae_C; genus Polaromonas. Next base: position 45,223 of record CAZATV010000011.1, on the reverse strand, counting down.
GCCGCTTCAGATCGCATCAGGCGGGCCAGATAGTATGAGTTGCTCACGGCAACTGCGCACTCGCCGGCCGCTACCGCGCGGATCTGGTCGGTGTCGCCCCCCTTGGGGCTGCGCGCCATGTTGTCCACCAGACCCTTGAGCCAGTTTTCGGTTCTTTGCGGTCCCAGATGCTCGAGCATCGCCCCAAAAAGACTGAGGTTGTATGGATGCGAGCCCGAACGCATGCAAAGTTGGCCTCGCAGTTTCGGGTCGGCCAGCTTTTCGTAGGTGTCTACGTCACCCGCATTGAGTCGGGCTTTGTTGTAGACGATCACCCGCGCCCGGGTGGATAAGCCAAACCAGGCAGTGCCCTCGGGGGTGGATTTGGCGCGCAGGGCCGGCGCGATGGCGTTTTCGAGGCGGGTCGACTTGATCGGCCGGAACAATCCGTCCACTTCGGCTCTCCAGAGGCGGGATGCGTCGACCAGCAGGACGACATCGGCCGGCGAGGCTGCGCCTTCCGCTCTGAGCCGCGCCAAGATGCCGGCGTCATCCGCATCGATGCGCTGGATCCTGATGCCGGTGGTACGGGTGAAATCGCTGTAAAGCGCCTCGTCGGTAGGGTAGTGCCGGGCCGAGTAGATGTTGAGCACCTTCTCCTGAGCCGCGGCACCCAAGCTCAGGCTCAGCAGGAGGGCCAGCGCGGCAGTGGCGCGCACAAGCGTGTGGCGTAAAGCGATGGGATTCGTCATGCATCCAGTATAACGCAAATGCGAATCGTTCTCAATAACGGACTCGTGATCAGGGTTGATCACGGGTCGGCGGCTGGCCCCGCTTTTCCCGCTTTCAGTAAACCAGCCGTTCCGGCCGGATCTCCTGAAGGATGGTGGTGGCAATTTCCTCGATCGATTTGGTGGTGGTGGAGAGCCAGCGGATGCCTTCGCGGCGCATCATGGCCTCCGCTTGGTGAATTTCCTCTCGACAGTTTTCCAGGCTGGCGTAGCGGGAGTTCGGCCGCCGCTCGTTACGGATCTGGGCCAGTCGCTGCGGATCGATGGTCAGGCCAAATATTTTCTTGCGGTGGGGTATGAGGGCGACCGGCAGTTGCCGCCGTTCAAAGTCCTCCGGAATCAGCGGGTAGTTGGAGGCCTTCAATCCATATTGCATGGCCAGATACAGGGAGGTCGGCGTCTTGCCGCTGCGGCTAACGCCCACCAGGATCACATCGGACTGCTGCAGGTCCGCATGGCTCTGGCCGTCGTCATGCGCCAGTGAAAAATTGATGGCCTCGATACGGTCGTCGTATTCCTTGCTCTTGGAGGCATCAGAAAAACGGCCGACCCGGTGGTTGGACTTGATGCCCAGTTCGTCTTCCAGGGGCTCAACGAACATGCCGAACATGTCCAGCAGCATGCCGTTGCTTTGACGGATGACCGAGAGCACTTCCATGTTGACCAGGGTGGTGAACACAATGGGACGTCGGCCCTCGACCTCTGCGGTGTGGTTGATCTGTCGCAGGGCCTGATGCGCCTTGTCGACCGTGTCCACGAAGGGTAGGCGCACATGCCGAGGCTTGATTTCGAACTGTGCCAGGATGGCATTGCCGAAGGTCTCGGCAGTGATGCCAGTGCCATCGGAGATGAAGAACACGGTACGGGTGGCCATGGCTGGAGTCCTTGCCTTGGTGGGCCCCTGGCGAGGGGCGCCTCTACAATGCTCGCATTATCGAACCGCATCTCATGGCCCGCCCTCGCCCCCAAGAATCAGAACAAGGCTCGCAGCCGCCCATGGCGTTCGTCCCGGTTTTTAAACCTCCCGGAGTCTTGTCATGTCCCCCTTGTTTGAGGCGACCGCCCTGGTCGTACCGTTTGAGAACCTGAGAATGAGTGATGTCGAGGCGGTCGGCGGCAAGAACGCCAGCCTCGGCGAGATGATTTCGCAGCTGCCCACAGGGGTGCGGGTGCCGACCGGGTTTGCCACCACCGCCCATGCCTTTCGGCAGTTTCTGGCGCATGAGGGTTTGGACCGGCGTATCGCCGATCGCCTGGCCCAGCTCAACACCGAGGACGTGAATGCGCTGGCGGCCGCCGGGGCGCAGATACGCCAGTGGGTCGAGGCCCAGCCTTTCCCCGATGACCTCGAGCAGTCCATTGAGCGGGCTTTTGCCGAGCTTAGCGCGGGTTCTGCCCAGGCCAGCTTTGCGGTGCGATCTTCGGCCACGGCCGAGGACCTGCCCGATGCTTCGTTTGCCGGCCAACAGGAAACTTTCTTGAATGTGGTGGGGCTTTCCGAGGTCCTGCACAAGATCAAGGAAGTGTTTGCTTCGCTCTACAACGACCGGGCGATCAGTTACCGGGTGCACAAGGGGTTCGCCCATGCCGAGGTGGCCCTGTCGGCCGGAGTGCAGCGCATGGTGCGTTCGGACATCGGTGCAGCCGGGGTTATGTTCACCCTGGATACCGAGTCGGGCTTTGAGGATGTGGTCTTCATCACCTCGAGTTATGGATTGGGGGAGACGGTGGTGCAGGGCGCAGTCAATCCCGATGAGTTTTATGTCCACAAGCCGATGTTGCGTGCCGGCAAGCGTGCCTTGATTCGCCGTAACCTGGGCTCCAAGCTGATCCAAATGGAGTTTGCGAGCCCTGCGGAAAAGCAGGCCTACGGTAAGCTGGTCAAGACCACCGATGTGCCGGTGGAGATGCGCAACCGCTACTGCCTCAGCGACCAGGAGGTTGAGCAGCTGGCCCGCTACGCTTTGGTGATCGAGCAACATTACGGCCGGCCCATGGATATCGAATGGGGCAAGGACGGTACCGATGGCCTGATTTACATCCTGCAGGCCCGGCCCGAGACCGTCAAGAGCCAGTCGCGCGGCCAGGCTGAGTTGCGATACAGGCTCAGGGGCTCGGGAATGGTGCTCACCTCGGGACGCGCGATCGGTCAGAAGATCGGTACCGGACCGGTGCGACGTGTGGCGCATGTGGGCGAGATGGATCAGGTGCAGCCCGGAGATGTGTTGGTCACAGACATGACCGACCCCAACTGGGAGCCGGTCATGAAGCGAGCCAGCGCTATCGTCACCAACCGCGGAGGACGCACCTGTCATGCGGCCATCATTGCCCGCGAGCTGGGTATTCCGGCAGTTGTAGGGTGTGGGGATGCGACCGAGAAGCTCTCCAGCGGCATGCTGGTGACGGTCAGCTGCGCCGAGGGCGATACCGGTCATGTGTATGACGGCTTGATAGAAACCGAGGTCACCGAGGTCCAGCGAGGCCAGATGCCTGACATCAACCTTAAGGTCATGATGAATGTGGGCAACCCGCAGCTGGCTTTTGACTTTGCGCTCATTCCCAATCATGGGGTGGGTCTGGCGCGGCTTGAATTCATCATCAACAACAACATTGGGGTGCATCCGAAGGCCATCCTGGACTATCCGGCGGTCGATTCCGACCTCAAGAAGGCGGTGGAGAGCGTGGCCCGAGGGCACGCGTCGCCCAGAGCCTTTTACGTGGACAAAGTCGCCGAGGGCGTGGCCACGATTGCCTCAGCGTTTTGGCCGCGGCCGGTGATCGTTCGCTTATCGGACTTCAAGTCCAATGAATACCGCAAGCTCATCGGCGGTTCGCGCTATGAGCCGGAAGAGGAAAACCCGATGCTCGGCTTTCGGGGCGCGGCGCGCTATCTCAGCGCGGATTTTGCGCAAGCCTTCGCGATGGAGTGCGAAGCCTTGCGCCGCGTGCGCGATGAGATGGGGTTGGTCAATGTCGAGGTGATGGTGCCCTTTGTGCGCACGCTTGGCCAGGCTCGGGATGTCACCGAGTTGCTGGCTCGCCACGGGCTGGCCCGAGGCCACAACGGCCTGCGGCTCATCATGATGTGCGAGGTGCCCAGCAATGCGGTGCTGGCCGACCGGTTCCTGGAGTTTTTCGACGGTTTTTCCATCGGCTCTAACGACCTGACGCAATTGACTCTCGGACTCGACCGCGATTCGGGTCTGGATATTCTGGCCAAAGACTTTGATGAGCGCGATCTGGCCGTCAAGACCTTGCTTTCAATGGCCATTGCCGCTTGCAAGCGCCAGGGCAAGTATGTGGGTATCTGCGGCCAGGGCCCGAGCGATCATCCCGACCTGGCCCAGTGGTTGCAGCAGGAGGGTATTGATTCGCTGTCCCTCAACCCGGATACGGTGATCGACACCTGGAAGCGCTTGGCCGAGGCTTGAATCTCGGGGAGAACGCCGCGAGGGCGCGGCTTCCATGAGTCTGCAAGGCCCATGCGTGACAGCTTTAGAGCCGCAGAAGCGCCGCCCTCGGCGTGATTGAGACGCCATCGGGCCAGATGCGCCGGGGCCGGTTGGCCAGCGGCACCGGAGCGCCGGGCCGCCGACGGACAGGCTCCATGCTGCACCGATCCGCTATACTAATGGGCTTTCCTTGCTGCACCCCCACCCGATGACGCGGGGGGTAGCTTTCAACCCAAAAGGAGTTTTCATGCGTCACTACGAGATCGTCTTGCTCATCCATCCGGACCAGAGCGAACAGGTTCCAGCCATGCTGGAGCGATACAAGAGCATGATCACCGCCGGTGGTGGCAAGGTGCATCGTGTCGAGGATTGGGGCCGTCGCCAACTGGCCTATCTGATTCAGAAGATGGGCAAAGCCCACTACATCTGCATCAATATCGAGGCCAGTCAGGCCGTGATGGACGAGATTGAGCACGCCTTCAAGTTCAATGATGCAGTGTTGCGTCATCTGACTGTGCTCAAGAAGAAAGCGGAGACTGGTCCTTCGGTCATGATGCGAAGCGTCGAGCGAGAGGAAGCGCGCAAGGCCCAGCAGCAGGAGGCCGCGTAAAGCCGCCCACCCATAAGTGCCCTTGCCTAGGGCGTTTGCGCGGGTAGTGCCTTGAATCGGATCGACTTGTCGGCGCGCATCGCAGAGCTTGCGGCCCTGCGCTACACGCCAGCCGGCTTACCAGCCCTGAACTTGGTGCTCGAGCACGAGTCCGAGCAGATGGAGGCAGGTAGCAACCGGCAGGTCAAGCTTTCGATACGGGCCGTGGCCTTCGGGACACAGGCTGAACAATTGGCTCACATTCAGTTGGGTCGCAATTGTGGGTTCAAGGGTTTTCTCGCCAGCGCTCGTACCAGCAAAAATCTCGTGTTTCACATTCAGGAATTCAAACCTCTCTAAGGAGTCCATCATGCCCGGACCAAAACGTTTTTCCAAGGACAAGCGCCCCAAGCGCAATACTCAGTCACTGCTTTTCAAGCGCAAGCGCTTTTGCCGTTTCACCGTCGCTGGCGTTGAGGAAATCGATTACAAGGATGTTGATGTCCTGCGCGATTTCATCGCCGAGAACGGCAAGATCATCCCCGCTCGCCTGACGGGCACCCGTGCCATCTATCAGCGGCAGCTCAATACGGCGATTAAGCGCGCCCGCTTTCTGGCTATGCTGCCTTACAGCGACCAGCATCGCACCCTCTGAAGGAGCCCCGAACATGCAAGTCATCCTGCTTGACAAAGTCGTTAACCTTGGGGGCCTCGGTGAGGTCGTGAAGGTCAAGGACGGATACGCCCGCAACTTCCTGATCCCCTCGGGCCGCGCCCGGCGTGCCACTGCGGCAGCGATCAAGGAGTTCGAAGCCAAGCGTGCCGAATTGGAGAAGGCGGCTGCGGCTAAGCTGGCCGAGGCCCAGTCGCAAGGCGAGAAGATTGCCGGCACCACGATCAAGCTGACCCAAAAGGCCGGCGTTGACGGCCGTCTGTTTGGTTCGGTCACCAACGCGGATATCGCTGCCGAACTCGGTCGGACCGGTACGACAGTCCTCAAGTCGCAGATTCGTATGCCCAATGGTCCTATCAAGGTCGTGGGGGACCATGCGGTCAGCGTTTCGCTGCACACGGATGTTGCGGTGGACATCACAGTGACGGTTTACGGCGAAACCGCCTGAATCACCGAGCGCTCTGCAGCAGAAGCCGCCCCAGGGGCGGCTTCTGTGCTTTTGAGCGTATTCACACGATCCGGTCCGATCTCCCCCGTCTTTGCACTGCTTATCCACAGCTTTTTCCATCCCGCGCTGATCGCATGGCGCTACCATGCTCAGATTGCCGAGGAATTACATGTCTGCCTTACCTTCAGAGCCCGATACCGGCTATAGCATCGACCCGCAGATCACCCAGTTGCGCATTCCTCCACACTCGATCGAGGCTGAATCGAGCGTGCTCGGTGGCTTGCTGCTGGACAACGGGGCCTGGGACCGTGTGGGGGACTTGCTGGTCAATCTGGACTTCTACCGCCACGAACATCAGTTGATCTACGCCGCCATCGGTGCCTTGATCAATGCCAGCAAGCCGGCCGACGTCGTCACCGTTTTTGAGCAGTTGCAAAGCCAGGGCAAGGCCGATGCGGTGGGGGGATTGCCTTATCTCAACGCGCTGGCTCAGTATGTGCCTAGTGCCGCCAATGTCAGGCGCTATGCCGAGATCGTGCGCGAGCGCTCGATTCTGCGAAAACTGGTGGCTACCAGCGACGAGATCGCTACCCGGGCTTTCAATCCGCAGGGTCAGCCCGTTTCGGTGATCCTTGACGAGGCCGAGCAAAAGATTCTGCATATTGGCGAGCAGGGCTCGCGCATGAAGCAGGGTTTTCAGAGCATGGAGAATCTGGTGGTTGCGCTGCTCGACCGTGTCGAGGAAATGTCGCGCAACCCGAATGACATCACCGGCGTGCCCACCGGCTTCATTGATCTTGACCGGCAGACTTCGGGCTTGCAGGCAGGCGACCTGATTGTCTTGGCTGCCCGGCCTAGCATGGGCAAGACTGCGCTGGCCATCAATATCGCCGAGCATGTGGCTCTGAATGAGCAGTTACCGGTGGCGGTGTTCTCGATGGAGATGGGGGCTGCGCAGCTGGCCGTGCGGATGGTCGGCTCGATCGGCCGTATTGACCAGGGCCGGCTGCGGACAGGACGTCTGACCGAGGAAGAGTGGCCGCGGCTCACCGAGGCCATTGAGCGGCTACGCAATGTGGCCTTGCACATTGACGAGACCCCCGGTCTGACGGTCAGCGAGCTCCGGGCCAACGCGCGCCGTCTGGCCCGTCAGTGCGGCAAGCTCGGTTTGATCGTGGTGGATTACCTGCAGCTCATGAGTGTCTCCAGCGGCATGAGTGATGAAAACCGCGCCACCGCCATCGGGGAGATTTCTCGGGGCCTGAAGATGCTGGCCAAGGAACTGCAGTGCCCGGTGATTGCGCTCTCGCAGTTGTCGCGAGGGGTGGAGTCCCGAACTGATAAACGCCCAATGATGAGCGACCTGCGCGAGTCGGGCGCCATCGAACAGGATGCCGATGTCGTGATGTTCATCTATCGCGATGAGTACTACACCAAGGAAGCATGCAAGGAGCCGGGAGTGGCCGAAGTGATCATCAGCAAGCAGCGCAATGGGCCGACCGGAACGACCAAGCTGACCTTTGTGGCCAAGCACACCAAATTTGAAAATCTGGCCATCGGAGACATGTAGTCGTGCGGCCCCGAGCGGGTGGGCCCTGGGCTGCGATATGCTGCAGGTTATGAAGCTCTACAACTACTTTCGATCGTCGGCATCCTTTCGCGTGCGGATCGCGTTAGCGCTCAAGCAACTGCCCTTCGACTATGTTCCGGTGCACCTGCTCAAGGGTGAACACAAGGCGCCTGAATTTGCGGCCCTGTCGGCAGACACTTTTGTGCCCGTGCTAGACGATGGCGGACATCAGCTGTCGCAGTCGCTGGCCATCATGGAATATCTCGATGAGGTTTACCCAGACCCGCCCCTGTTGCCAGCCGATCCGCTCGGGCGCGCGCGGGTACGGGCCTTGGCCCTGTCGGTAGCCTGTGACATCCATCCGCTCAATAATCTGCGAGTTCTCAAGTACCTGGTTCGCGAACTCAAGGTCACTGAAGACAGCAAGAACGCGTGGTATCGCCACTGGTGCCGCGAGGGGCTGCTGGCCTTTGAGCGTCAACTGGTACGAGGGGGGGGCGCCCGCTATTGCGTGGGCGATACGCCCAGTCTGGCTGACTGCTGCCTGGTCCCTCAGGTCTTCAATGCCCGCCGCTTTGAGGTCGGCCTCGATGAGATGCCCCGTGTGCAGGCCGTCTTCGACCTGTGCATGCAGCATCCGGCGTTTCAGGCGGCCGATCCGGCCCGCTGCCCGGATGCCGAATAGGGTCTTGCGCCCGTACGCATGGGTTTTCATCCGGACTGGCTGATTCCGCAGTGGCCCGCGCCGGAGAAGGTGAGGGCCGTCTGTACCACCCGGTCCGGCGGTTTTTCCCAGGGCCCGTTTGCCAGCATGAACCTGGGCGACCATGTGGGCGATGCGCCCGGCCATGTGGCGGCCAATCGGGCAGCCCTGAGTTCAGCCATGCAAGCCCGGCCGGTATTCCTGCAACAGGTCCACAGTACAAGGGCTGTATGGCTGGCCACCGATCCACCGCAGCCGGCCGATGCCGCCATCACCGGGCAACCGGGTCGGGCCTGCACTGTGCTGGTGGCTGACTGTCTGCCCATCCTGCTGGCTCACCAGAGCCTGCCCCTGGTGGCGGCCTTGCATGCAGGTTGGCGCGGGCTGGCCGGCACCCCCCGGGGAGACGGCGCCCCGGCCCAGGGGATTGTGGAGACCGCTCTGGCCGAGATGGCCGCCGGGGCAGGCTGCTCCCTTGAACAATTGGTGCCCGGTCTGCTGGCTTGGTTGGGCCCCTGTATTGGACCGCGCGCGTTCGAAGTGGGCCCTGAAGTGCATCGCGCTTACACCGCGGTCGATGTGAGCGCCGAGGCTTGTTTTGCCGACGCCAGCCCCGGTAAGTTTCTGGCCGATCTGGCCGCGCTGGCGCGTCTGCGGCTCCGCCGCGCGGGCGTCAATCTCGTGTACGGCAACGACGGCAACGATGACTGGTGTACGGTACGAAATTCAGAACTTTTTTCTCACCGGGCCAGCATCGGGCGGCATGGCGTGACGGGTGGTCGTATGGCCGCCTGCATCTGGCTGAGCTGAGGTCGCCACCATCGGCGAGTCGGCCGCCTTCGTCTCTGCGGCCTCCCGGGCTTGACGCAGTCTTCGCCGAGCCGGCGTGCTCATGATGTAAAGGACCACGCCCAAGGGGAGTAAGCCGTAGAACAGCAAGGTACTCAGTGCGCCGAGCACCGTGCCCTGCGGACTGGCCAGCTCGACGGCAGTCATCATGAGCACGACGTAGATCCAGGCGATGGCAGTCAGGTGCATGGCAGGGTGGAGGTTTTAGAGGTGCTTGCCCAATTTCAGCCCGCAACTGACAGAGCTCCGGCCCGACAATCTTGCCAGTTTTCGTTGTCGATGAGCTATCGTAGCGGAAAAGCCCATACCTACAATCGGACTCCAGGAGATAGGCGTCATGAATGCGGAAAGCACTTGGCTCGAAGCTGCCGAGCAGTTCCAGAAGAATTTCCAAGGCCAGTTTAAGCAGGCCTTGTCGGCTTTTCTACCGGGACACGCGCCAGCCGCACCGAGTTTTTTGGCTCAGGCCATGCCCTCGAGTGAAGGCCTGGCTGGCGTTCATATTGATCCGGCCCGCCTTCTAGAAATCCAGCAGGACTACGTGCGCGAGGCCAGCGCCCTGTGGAACGGCATGGTTACGCCCGGGGCCAAGGCGGTTTCCTTAAAGGACCGCCGCTTTGCTTCGGAAGCCTGGAGCGCCAACCCGCTGGCCAGCTTTGCTGCCGCTTCTTACCTGGTCAATGCCAAAGCGCTGTCTGCGCTGGCTGATGCGGTCGAGGGCGATGCCAAGACCCGGGCCCGGGTCCGCTTTGCGGTCGATCAATGGTTGGCGGCTTCGGCGCCCAGCAACTTCCTGGCGCTCAATGCCGATGCTCAAAAGAAGGCCCTGGAGACCCAGGGACAAAGCCTGAGCCAGGGCCTTCAGAATTTGATGGGTGACATTCGCCAGGGCCATCTGTCGATGACCGACGAGAGTGTTTTTGAGGTGGGCCGAAATGTCGCGACGACCGAAGGGGCGGTGGTTTTCGAAAACGAATTTTTCCAATTGCTGGAGTACAAGCCGCTGACGGCCAAGGTGTATGAGCGGCCCTTTTTGTTTGTTCCGCCCTGCATCAACAAGTACTACATCCTTGATCTTCAGCCCGACAACTCCCTGATCCGTTATCTGGTCGAACAGGGGCACCGTACCTTCGTGGTCAGCTGGCGTAACCCGGATGAGTCCATGAAAGACAAAACCTGGGACGACTACATCGAGCACGCGGCCATTAAAGCCATTGATGTGGTGCGGGAAATTTCAGGCGTTGACCGGATCAACGCGCTGGGTTTTTGCGTGGGGGGCACCATTCTCGGCACGGCCCTGGCGGTGCTTGCAGGCCGCGGGCGTAAGGTGGTCAACAGCGTCACTTTTCTCACCGCCTTGCTCGATTTCCGGGATACCGGTGTGCTTGATGTCTTCATCGACGAGCATGCGGTGCGTTTGCGTGAGTCGCAGATGGGGCAACAGGGTTTGCTCCGCGGTCAGGACCTGGCCTCGACTTTCAGTTTTCTGCGGCCCAATGACTTGGTCTGGAACTATGTGGTCGAGAATTACCTCAAAGGTGAAAAGCCGCCTGCTTTTGACCTGCTCTACTGGAACAGCGATTCGACCAATCTACCCGGGCCGTTTTATGCCTGGTACCTGCGCAACACCTACCACGAGAACAACCTGGCACAGCCGGGCAAGGTCAAGGTCTGCGGCCAGAAGGTTGATCTGCGCAAGATCGATGTACCGGCCTATATTTATGGCTCGCGGGAAGACCATATCGTGCCGGTGGGTGGAGCGTATGCCACCACCCAGATCCTGCCGGGCAAAAAGCGCTTTGTGATGGGGGCCTCCGGCCATATTGCAGGCGTGATCAATCCACCTGCCAAGAACAAGCGCTCGTATTGGACCCACGACGCATTGCCGGCCTCTCACGAGGAGTGGATGAGGTCGGCGGTCGAGCACCCGGGCTCGTGGTGGCCCGATTGGAGCCGTTGGCTCAAGGCCCATGCGGGCAAGCAGGTGGCGGCGCCCAAGTCCTACGGCAGCCGCAAGTACAAGGTGATCGAGCCGGCGCCGGGGCGATACGTCAAAGCCAAAGCCTGATTGATCAAGACCCCCAGTCTTCGGGGCCGGGCACGGGTGGTGTGCCACCGATGCTCAGCCCCCCAACCCTCGACGACTCTCCCTAAAACTTTCTGAGGAAAAACATGCAAGACATCGTGATCGTGGCGGCTGCACGGACCGCCGTAGGCCGTTTTGGTGGCACGCTGGCCAAGACCCCGGCCACCGAGTTGGGCGCCGCGGTTATTTCTGCTCTGCTCGCCCGTTCCGGCTTGGCTGCCGATCAAGTCGGCGAGGTGATCATGGGCCAGGTTCTGGCGGCCGGTTCTGGTCAAAACCCTGCACGGCAGGCTCTGATGAAGGCTGGTCTGCCCAAGGAGGTGCCGGGTCTGACCATCAATGCGGTCTGTGGCTCGGGCCTGAAGGCGGTCATGCTGGCCGCACAGGCAGTGGCCTGGGGCGATAGCGAGATTGTGATTGCAGGAGGGCAAGAAAACATGAGCGCCTCGCCTCATGTGCTGCCGGCTTCGCGGGATGGTCAGCGTATGGGCGACTGGAAGATGATTGACACCATGATCGTCGACGGTCTATGGGATGTATACAACCAATACCATATGGGCATCACCGCAGAGAACGTGGCCAAGGTTCATGGCATTACCCGCGACATGCAGGACGCTCTGGCCCTGGCCAGCCAGCAGAAGGCTGCAGCGGCGCAGGCGGCGGGTCGCTTCAAGGATGAGATCGTTCCCTTCTCCATCGCGCAGAAGAAGGGCGATCCGATCGTCTTTGCCGAAGATGAATACATCAACAAGAAAACCAGCGCTGAAGCCTTGGCTGGATTGCGTCCGGCCTTCGATAAAGCCGGAACTGTTACGGCTGGCAACGCTTCAGGCATCAATGACGGGGCCGCTGCAGTGATGGTGATGAGCGCGAAGAAGGCCGCCAGTCTGGGTCTCGAGCCACTGGCGCGTATTGCTTCCTTTGCCACCTCGGGTCTGGATCCAGCCACCATGGGGATGGGGCCGGTGCCTGCCTCGCAGAAAGCTTTGGCGCGCGCGGGCTGGAAGGCCTCCGATGTGGATTTGTTCGAGCTCAACGAGGCTTTTGCGGCCCAGGCGTGCGCGGTCAACAAGGCGCTCGATATTGATCCAGCTCGGGTCAATGTCAATGGCGGCGCGATCGCGATCGGTCATCCCATCGGTGCTTCCGGATGCCGCGTGTTGGTGACGCTGTTGCACGAAATGCAGCGCACCCAGGCCAAGAAAGGTTTGGCCGCCTTGTGCATCGGGGGCGGGATGGGCGTTTCCCTGACGGTGGAACGTTGAGATTTTTCGAGCCGTCGCTCCCCGACGGCTCTTGGGTTTTGATCAAAAAGGAGTCGGTATGTCTCAGAAGATTGCGTATGTGACAGGTGGTATGGGTGGCATCGGAACGGCGATTTGCCAGCGTTTGGCCAAAGACGGCTGCAAAGTCATCGCAGGTTGTGGTCCGACGCGGGATTACAAAAAATGGCTGGATGAGCAGAAGGCCCTGGGGTTTACCTTTTACGCTTCGGTGGGTAATGTGGCCGACTGGCAGTCCACGGTGGATGCCTTCAGCAAAGCCAAGGCCGAGCATGGTCCGATTGACGTGTTGGTGAATAACGCGGGTATCACCCGCGACCGCATGTTCGTGAAGATGACCCGCGAAGACTGGGATGCGGTGATTGACACGAATCTCAATTCGATGTTCAACGTCACCAAGCAGGTGGTGCCCGATATGGTCGAGCGTGGTTGGGGACGCATCATTCAGATCTCGTCCGTCAATGGTGAAAAAGGACAGGCCGGTCAGACCAACTATTCGGCTGCCAAGGCGGGCATGCATGGTTTTTCGATGGCGCTGGCCCAGGAGTTGGCCACCAAGGGTGTGACGGTCAACACGGTCAGTCCCGGCTATATCGGGACCGACATGGTCAAGGCCATTCGGCCGGACGTGCTCGAGAAGATTGTGGCCACTGTTCCGGTCAAGCGCTTGGGCGAGCCCAGTGAAATTGCTTCCATCGTGGCTTGGCTGGCCAGCGACGAGGGCGGTTACGCCACCGGTGCTGATTTCTCGGTCAACGGCGGTCTGCACATGGGTTGAACGGACTTCGGCCGGCGGCGGCAATCGGAGGGGAGCCCGGACGCCGCGACGGCGTGGCTCCTCCAAGTTGTGAGCGCGACCGGGTCGGTGCGTGAGTCCGACCCCTTGGGGGAGCGTTTAAGTCAGGCGCTCGATCAGGGGCTGCAGGCGCTTGCGAACGCTCTCGCTCATGGCCGATACCGGCGTGATCAGCGAGGCGCTGAGCGCTTCGTGCGCAGCGCTTGTCGGTCGTTCGGCGTGGAGGCGGGCCACCACCTGAGCGATCAGCGTCTGTGCATTGGCTGCGTTTTCCATCAGGTTGGCCATGGCCATGCTGGCAGTGACTGCCGCTGTGCGTTCGCGCCAGCAGTCGTAGTCGGTCACCAGCGCCAAGGTGGCATAGGCGATCTCGGCCTCGCGTGCCAGGCGTGCCTCGGGCAGGTTGGTCATGCCAATCACGCTGGCTCCCCATTGCCGATACATCAGGCTTTCGGCGCGGGTGGAAAACTGAGGTCCGTCGATGCACAGGTAAGTCCCGCCGCGATGCACTCGCCCGCGTCCAAAGCCGCTGGCCTGTGCCACCTCCCAACTCAGGCGCTGCAAGGTCGGGCAGATCGGCTCGGCCAGCGACACATGAGCCACCGCACCGTCGCCAAAGAAACTGCGCGGCCGTCCTCGCGTGTGATCGATGAACTGGTCTGGCAAGACCAGATCGAGGGGGGCCGCATGCTCGACCAGGGAACCGACCGCCGAGACCGACAGCAGGTAGCGCGCGCCCAGGGATTTGAGCGCCCAGATGTTGGCCAGGAAGGGGATTTCAGAGGGCAGGAGCTTGTGGCCCCGGGCGTGGCGGGCCAGAAAGGCCACCCGGGCCTGCCCGAGGCGCCCGACTCGAATGGCGTCGGACGGACTACCGTAGGGCGTGGACAGCTCGATCTCCTCGGTCTCCTCCAGGCCCTGCATGTCATAGAGGCCACTGCCTCCAATGACGGCAATTTCCACCGTGTTCATGGTTTCCCCGAAAGCCTTGTTGAGCTCGATTATGCTCGTGGGCTTCGGTCTCAAGGTGGATGCCATGCACGATACGCTGCCCCTGTTGCGCAAGACGGATTTCCCCGCGATACGACGCGGCGCTTTGCAGACGCTGCAGGTCAACCTGGGTTATCGGTGTAACCAGAGTTGTGTTCACTGCCATGTGAACGCAGGTCCGAATCGCACCGAGCAGATGCACGCCGAGATGGTTGATCTGGTGTTGCAGGTGCTGGCCGCGCGGGCGATTCAAACGCTTGACCTGACAGGCGGCGCTCCCGAACTCCATGGGCATTTCCGCGATTTGGTTCGCGGTGCACGGGCCTTGGGGGTTCGGGTGATCGATCGCTGCAATTTGACGGTCCTTCTGGAGCCCGGACAGGACGATCTGGCTGACTTCCTGGCCCAGCAGGCGGTCGAAGTGGTGGCCTCGCTACCGTGTTATTCCCAGGAAAATGTGGATCAGCAGCGAGGTCAGGGCGTGTTCGACAAGAGCATTCGGGCGCTCCAGCGGCTCAACGCCCTGGGCTACGGGCAACCCGGCTCGGGGCGGGTGCTCCATTTGGTCTACAACCCGCAAAAGCCGGTTTTACCCCCACCTCAAGAAGCTCTGCAGGCCGATTACCAGCGCCTGCTGATGGCCAATTTCGGTGTGCGCTTCAATCAGCTGTTCACCTTGGCCAACATGCCGATCCAGCGTTTTGGCAGCATGCTGGTGTCCAAGGGCCAGTTCGCCGCATACCTGTCGCTGCTCAAGTCCAGTCACAGAAGCGAGAACATGGCCGGCCTGATGTGCCGGTCCACCGTTTCGGTGGATTGGCGAGGTTTTCTCTACGACTGCGATTTCAACCAGATGCTGGCTATGCCAGCCGACGCAGGCGGTCAGGGTCGATCGCATCTGCGCGATTTACTCAGCGCTTCGCCCGATGGGCGCCCGATTGCTGTGGCCGATCACTGCTACGGTTGCACCGCTGGTCAGGGTTCTTCCTGTGGGGGTGCGCTGACCCCCCGCTGATGCCGGCGCTGGCAGGCTTGTCCTGTCATCAAGTTGTCATTTCGAAGTTCCACAATTCAAGCATTATTGAATTGTCGCGGGGTGGCGCAGATGAAAGTCGGGATCAACGGAATGGGACGAATCGGACGGTTGGCGCTCAGAGCCGCCCTGGGGGCGGCCGAGCGACCGGCCGATGATCCCAGGGCCAGCAATCGCCTGGAGGTGGTGCATCTCAACGAGATCAAGGGCGGGGCCGCGGCTACCGCGCACCTGCTGGCTTTTGACAGTGTCCAGGGCCGGTGGCGAACCGACATCGCGGCTGAGGGCGACGCAGCCCTTCGCATCGCCGACCGGCGATTGGGCTTTAGCAGTCATGCCTCACCAGAGGGTGTAGCCTGGGGTGATCTGGGGGTGGAATTGGTCCTCGAGTGCACGGGTAAATTTCTTACGCCGGAGACCCTTGCTGGACATCTCAAGCGGGGTGCCAAGCGGGTGATAGTGGCTGCGCCGGTCAAGAGCGGTGGCGTGCTTAACGTGGTGGTGGGGGTCAACGAGGACCGATACGATCCCTTGCACGACCGGATCGTGACCGCCGCCTCTTGCACCACCAATTGTCTGGCACCGGTGGTCAAGGTGGTGCATGAAAACCTGGGCATACGGCACGGGCAAATCACCACCCTTCACGATCCGACTAACACCAATGTCGTCGTCGACGCGCCGCACAGGGACTTGCGCCGCGCCAGAAGCGCCCTGCTCAGTCTGGCTCCCACGACCACCGGCAGCGCAACGGCGATCGGTCTGATCTACCCGGAGCTCAAGGGCAAGCTCAATGGGCATGCGGTGCGCGTTCCGGTACTCAATGCATCGCTGACCGACTGCGTGTTTGAACTGCAGCGATCGACCACGGCCGAGGAGGTGAACGGCCTGTTCAGGCGGGCCGCGCAAGGGGCCCTGGCCGGCATCCTGGGCTATGAGGAGCTTCCCCTGGTCAGCGCCGACTATGCCCGCGACACCCGCAGTGCGATTGTCGATGCCCCCTCTACGCTGGTGACGGACGGAACCCTGCTCAAGGTCTACGCCTGGTACGACAACGAGATGGGCTATGCCTGCCGTATGGTCGACCTGGCCTGTCACATGGAGCGGGCGGGACTCTGATGCGGACTGCAACGGCCAACTATTGGGTGGTCACGGCCGCCTACTGGGGCTTCACTCTGACCGACGGCGCGTTGCGCATGTTGGTGCTGCTGCATTTTTACAAGCTGGGCTACTCTGCGCTGACCTTGGCCTTTTTATTCCTGCTCTACGAGGCGGCTGGCATTGCGGCCAACCTGATTGGGGGCTGGCTTGCGGCGCGTCAGGGCATTACCCGCATGTTGCTGGTCGGCTTGAGCACGCAGATCGTCGGCTTTTTAATGCTATCGCTGTTGCAGGAAAGTTGGACTGCGGCCCTGTCGCTGGCCTGGGTGGTGGTGGCGCAGGGCATTTGCGGGATCGCCAAGGATCTGACAAAAACGGCCAGCAAGTCGGCCATCAAGCATACGCAGGCGCAGATTCAGCAGTCGGACAGCGGCCAACTCTTTCAATGGGTGGCGTGGTTTACCGGCAGCAAGAATGCGATGAAGGGAGCCGGATTTTTTTTGGGGGGACTGTTGCTTCAGACGCTGGGCTTTGAGCTCGCCCTGTGGGTGATGGCCTGCGTTCTGGCCCTCATCGGGGTGGGCGTACTCAGTAGTCTGCCGCCGCTGATGGGTAAGTCCAAAGCCTCCTCGTCGGCCCGCGAACTGTTGGCCAAGCGTCCGGGTATCAATGTCCTGGCGGCCGCACGGATGGCCCTCTTCGGGGCCAGAGATGTCTGGTTTGTGGTCAGCCTGCCCTTGTTTCTCTATTCTGCGGGATGGTCGTTTACCGCGGTGGGAAGTTTTCTGGCGCTTTGGACCATAGGCTACGGTCTGGTGCAGGCCATGGCGCCCCAATGGGTGCGCCGCAGCCCCGATGGGTTGAGCACCGAGGTGCCGGCGGCCCGACTGTGGTCAATAGGGCTGGCATTGATTCCGGCCGGCATGGCTGCGGCGCTGGTCATGGGCTGGGGCCCGGCTCAGGCGGTGGTTGTCGGTGGGCTGACCCTGTTTGGCGTGGCCTTTGCCATCAACTCCTCGGTGCATTCCTACCTTATCCTGGCCTATGCCGGGAGCGAGAAGGCTGCAGAGGATGTCGGCTTCTACTACGCCGCCAATGCTTTGGGCCGATTCTCTGGAACCCTGCTCTCCGGGCTGCTCTATCAGTGGGGGGGACTGATCTACGCCCTGCTGGGATCGGCGCTGATGCTGCTGGTCTGTGCGGGTCTGAGCTGGCGGCTGCCCCTGACCCGGGATCACGAGGAGGCTGCCCGATGAACTCGTTGCAAACCGTTCAAGCCCTGTCTGCCCTGGCCCAGGAGACCCGGTTGGCTGTCTTCAGAGCCCTGGTGGTAGCCGGGGAGCAGGGTCTGCGCCCGGCGGAGTTGATGGACCGACTGGAGGTCAGTGCGTCGGCCCTGTCCTTTCATCTCAAGGAGCTGCTGCAGGCTCAGCTGGTCTGGCAGGAAAGAGCAGGGCGGCATCTGATTTATCACGCGGATCTGGCGCGCATGAACGGTCTGCTGGACTACCTGACCGAGAACTGTTGTCAGGGCCAGCCCTGTCACCGTTGGGGTACGGTGATGCCCGATCGCCCAGTGCAAGGGACTGTCCTGGGCAAGGTCTACCATGTGCTTTTCTTGTGCTCGGCCAATTCGGCTCGCAGTCTCATGGCCGAGGCCTGTCTGAACAAGCTCGGCGCGCCGCGTTTCAGGGCCTACAGTGCAGGCAGCCGGCCGGCCGGTACCGTCCACCCCATGACACTGCAGTTGCTTGAGCAGCAGCACTTCGATACCGATGGCCTGCGCAGCAAAAGCTGGGAGGAATTTTCCGGCCCACAGGCGCCCGTGATGGACTTCGTTTTCATGGTCTGTGACCGGGCCGCCTCAGAGCCCTGCCCGAGCTGGCCGGGACAGCCCATCAGTGCGCAGTGGGGCGTCCCTGACCCGGTGCAGACCGACCGCGACCCGAAGCAGCTCCATCAGGCCTTCCTGGAAGCCTTCCTGGCTCTGAATCGGCGAATCAGCCTCCTGTTGGCCCTGCCGGTGGACAAGCTCGATTCGCTCAGTCTGCGAGCCGAGTTGCAGCGCATCGGATCGAACTGAAGCAGGCGGGTGTCGTCTAAGCGGCCCCCATGCCCGACAATGTCGATTTGGCTCCGATGTTTGACCGGCATGCACCGAGGCGCTGATTCAATCCCTGCCCAGGACGTCCGACTGTCCGTCGCCCCGATGATGGATTGGACGGACAGGCATTGCCGTTTTTTTCATCGCCTGCTCTCGCGACGTGTCCGGCTCTACACCGAGATGGTGACCACGGGTGCACTGCTGCACGGCGACGTTCCCCGGCACCTGGACTTCAACGAGCAGGAGCATCCGGTAGCGCTGCAATTGGGGGGCAGCGAAGCGGCTGATCTGGCGCAAGCCGCGCGGCTGGGCCAGCAGTGGGGTTATGACGAGATCAATCTGAACTGTGGTTGCCCCAGCCCCCGGGTTCAGCGGGGCGCTTTTGGCGCCTGCCTGATGGCCGAGCCGGGCACGGTGGCCGATGCCGTCAAGGCCATGCGCGATGCGGTCAGTTTGCCCGTAACGGTCAAGCACCGCATCGGGATTGATCGCACCGAAAGTTACGACTTCGTGCGTGATTTCATTGGGACCGTCAGCCAGGCTGGCTGCCAGACCTTCATCGTGCACGCGCGCAATGCCTGGTTGCAGGGTCTGAGTCCGAAGGAGAACCGCGAAATCCCTCCGCTGCGATACGAGTGGGTATATCGATTAAAGCGTGATTTCCCAGGGCTGCGCCTGATTCTCAACGGCGGCGTGACGGATAGCGAGCAGATCCGTGAGCACCTGGCGCAGGTCGACGGGGTGATGATCGGGCGTCAGGCGTATCACCAGCCCGGGTGGCTGAGCACCTGGGATGCCGATTTTTTGGGGGAGCCGCCCCGCGATTTGAGGATCGATGCGGTGGAAGAGGCGATGGTCGATTACATGGAGGGGCAGGCCAGTCTAGGGGTGGCTTGGCCAGCGATTGCCCGTCACATGCTCGGGCTGCGCCATGGGCAGATGGGGGCGAGAAGCTGGCGCCAGGTTTGGAGTGACCACCGCCTCAAAGGCTTACCCCCGCGTCAGGTGATGCAAAAGGCGCGTCAGTCCTTACAGTCGCTGGCAGCTTGAGCCGGCTTGCATCGGGGCCATGCATTGGGCTCTACCGTATAGCGCCGGCCCAGACCCGACCTGGTCGATGCATCATGCCGTTCGTTTGGGCAGCGCCATCAATGCGGCCAGGCAGGCCAGACCCAGACCCACGCACAGCCAAAGCGATTGCGAGCCCCAGGCCTCCACCGCCAGCCCGAAGGCCAGGGGCGCCAGGGCCTGCGCCAGGCGAGCCGGCGCCATGATCAGTCCTTGTCGCAGGCCGTAGCCTCGGGCTCCGAACAACAACAGCGGCAGGGTGCCCTTGGCAATGGTCAGAATGCCATTGCCCGCACCGTGCAGGATGGTGAAAGCGGCGGCCATCGGGGTGCCCACCAGCAGAAAGACGGTCGCGCCCAGGGGGTGCATGGCGGCAGCCAGTCGTGCTGACAGCAGCGGATGTAGGCGATGCTGCAAGGCAAATTCCAGCAGCCGACCGGCCACCTGTGCCACCCCCACCAGACCGGCGAGAGTCAGCGCCAGAGCGGGCGCCAGCCCTTGGGCCTGCAACAGTCTGGGCAGATGCGCGGCCATGGCAGTGCTGATGAACCAGGTCAGCGCGAACACCATAGACAGCAAGACAGCGGTGCGCACCGGCGCATCAGGCTCCATCGGAGCTTGAATTTGCGCTGGCCGATCGCCGAGCTTTGAGGGCAGGGTGCTTGGCGATGGCTCGCCTTGAGTTGACTGGCCGGTCGGGCTGGCAGGCCGGGGCAGTAGAGCGTAGCAAGGCAAGATGACCAGCAGATGCACGCCGGACCAGACCATGCAGGTCTCGCGCCAGCCCAGCCATGCTTGCAGCCAGGCCGTCAGGGGCCAGCAGACGGTGCTGGCCAGCCCCGCGATCAGGGTGATGGCGGTGATGGGCCGTCTCGCCTGCGCGCCGTAGAGTTGAACCAGAGTGGCAAACGCACCCTCGTAGAGGCCGGCCCCCATGCCCAGACCCATCAGAACCCAGCCTGCGGCCAATGTGATCGGGCCTTGGGCTTGCGCCAACAAAGCCAGCCCGCTGGCAAAGACCGCACTGGCCAGCATCAGGACCCCGCGGCCTCCAAAGCGATCGATGGCCCAGCCCGCCATGGGGCCGACCACGGCCGAGACGATCAGGGCGCCCGAAAACAGGGCGAAGATCAGATGGCTGCTTAAACCCAGATCGGCAGCCATGGGTTCGGCGAGCATCGCGGCAAGGTAGTAGCTCGAACCCCAGGCCAGCAGTTGCGCCAGACCCAGCAGGACGATCGGGCGGGGGTGGGTTGGATTGGACAAGGCAACGCTCGGGAGGACCGGATCGGCCAAGAGCTTAGCAGGCGCCTTCGGGATGTCATGCAACCGTCTCGAAATCGACATCAGCCTGTCGCAGCCGCCCTGAAGAATTGCTGACATGCAAGCCGTAAAGACCCGATCCTCGAACCCCTGGCCTCGAGCGTGCTCCTCGGGCGTGGCGCCGCCGCATGAGCGTGCGCCTCTGGATTTTCAATCGGTGGTCGCCGAACTGCTGCGTCGCACCGCACAGCATCTGGCCACGACGCCCGGCGGCTTGCGTTTGCCCGCCGATTCCCGGGAGTGGTTCGGGGCCTCCATGAGGAGTCATCTTCCGCGGAAGGCGCTGACCCCTCTTAACAAATGAAAGGTTTTCATGAAAGATCTGCCGACACCGACCAAGCCGCTGTCTCAAATCCAGATGCCCAGGGGGGTACTTCACCGTCAGTCTGCATCAGGTGATACGGCGGATCAGTACAGTGGCGCGATCCGTGTGTCTTGGGCTCGGCATCAGGACGAGGTGAGGCAAGCGCAGCGGCTTCGTTACCAGGTGTTCGCCGAAGAAATGGGCGCACGGCTGGCCGGGCCCATACCAGGCCATGACATCGATCTGTTCGATGACTTTTGCGAACACCTGCTGGTGACCGATGGCATGTCAGGCCAAGTGGTCGGTACCTATCGTGTTCTGACACCTGCCCAGGCCGCGCGTGTCGGCAGCTTCTATACCGATCTTGAGTTTGACCTTACCCGCCTGCGCCAGTGGCGCAGCCGCATGGTGGAACTGGGCAGAAGCTGCGTGCACCCGCAGTTCCGGCACGGCGGCGTGATCCTGACTTTGTGGGCCGCGCTGGCCCAGTTCATGGCTCGTAACCGACTGGACATGATGATCGGCTGCGCCAGCATTCCGATGCAGCACCAAGGCCTGGCCGGGGGCCACGCCGCAGCCAGCATCTGGCGCCAGCTCAGTCAGACGCATCTGGCCTCGGTGGAGTATCAGGTTTTGCCCCGGTTGCCCCTGCCGGTACGTCAGCTCGACGGCAGCCTGGAGGTGCAGCCTCCGGCCCTGATCAAAGGTTACCTGCGTCTGGGGGCCCTGGTGCTAGGTCCTCCAGCCTGGGACCCGGATTTCAACACTGCGGATCTGCCGATGATGATGCGCACGGAGGATTTACCCGGCCGGTATCGACGTCACTTTGACGCGCCGACGGGTCCGTTTTGTCACGAAGCCGTCACATCCGGAACCTAGTCTGCAACTCTGTCCTAAAGGATTCCTCCCCTAGCGCCATGACCACACGTGGAAAGCCAGCTGTTGCTCCGCTATCGGAGGCCTTAGCCGAGCACGCCCAGCGGCCAACTCTTGCTCTGCTGGATCGCGATCTCAGCATTCTGGCGTTCAATGAGCGGGTGCTGTCCATGGTGGCTCGAGAGGATGTCCCGATCCTCGAGCGGCTGCGCTACCTTTGCATCGTGTCATCCAACCTCGACGAATTCTTCGAAGTGCGGATGGCCCCTCACTTGTCTGCGCTGCGGGCCGGACGCGCCGGGTCAGATGTCTTCCAATCGGTGGCGCTGGCTGCCCACGAGCTGGTGGAGCGCCAATACACGGCCTACAACGAACTGCTGATCCCCCAGTTCCAGCGCCAGGGTTTGGAAATTGTGGCGCACGGCGATCGCAATGCTCAGCAACGGCAGTGGGTGCAAAGCTACTTTCGAAAAGAGGTGCGTCCTTTGCTGGTGCCGGTGGGCCTGGATCCCTCGCACCCCTTTCCCATGGTGGCAAGCAAGTCGCTCAATTTCATTGTGCGACTGGGCGGCAAGGACGCCTTTGGTCGTCACAATGAAGTCGCTATTGTCAAAGTGCCGCGGGTGCTGCCGCGCATTTCCGCATTGCCGGATCGACTGTGCCGCAAGAAGCGGCTTTTTGTGTCTCTGTCCAGTGTGATTCGCGCCCACCTTCATGAGTTGTTCCCGGGTCGGGAGGTGCGTGAGTTCTCGCAGTTCCGCATCACTCGCAATTCGGAACTGGCCGTGCAGGAGGAGGATGTTGTGGACCTGCGATCGGCTCTGCGCGCAGGACTGGAGCATCGGCAATTCGGTGAAGCGGTGCGCCTGGAGGTGTCCTCCGGTTGTTCGCAATTCCTGTCGGATTTTTTGCTGCAGCAGTTCAATTTGCCGGAGCAAGCCCTCTACCGTGTGCACGGACCGGTCAACCTGGGCCGTCTGACGCAGTTGATCGACCTGGTGACCGAGCCGAGATGGCTGTGGCCTGCCTTTCAGGCCAGTTATCCGCAAGGTATGGTGGTCGGTGCCAGCCTCTTCGAGCGCTTGAAGCACGGTGATTTGTGCCTTCATCAACCCTTCGAGAGTTTTGACGGCGTACTCGATTTTCTGCGCCAGGCGGTTGCCGACCCCGATGTTCTGGCCATCCGGCAGACCATCTATCGCACCGGCGCGGACTCGGAAATGATGCAGCTGCTTCGTGAGGCGGTGCGCCGCGGCAAGGAAGTCATGGTGGTGGTTGAACTCAAGGCACGCTTTGACGAGGAGGCGAATATCAACTGGGCCGAGATGCTCGAATCGATAGGCGCGCAGGTGGTCTATGGCGTGCTGGGTCTGAAGACCCATGCCAAGATGCTGCTTGTGACGCGGCGTGAGGGTCGATCCATCGAGCGTTATGCGCACCTGTCCACCGGCAACTACAACCCTCGGACGGCTCGTCTGTACACCGATGTCAGCTATCTGACCGCCGATCCCGAGCTGACTCAGGATGTGGAGCACGTCTTCTTCCACCTGGCCAGCCAGAGCCGCTTGCCGCCCCTGCGTCGGCTCTGGGTGGCGCCACACGGCTTGCATCAGGCCATGCGAAGCCGCATTGATCAGATGGCTGCTGCAGCGGCTGCGGGCAAACCTGCGCGCATCGTGGCAAAGATGAATGCACTGACCGATGAGGGGCTGATACGAGCCTTGATACATGCCGGCCAGCAAGGCGTGCGGATTGATTTGATCGTCCGCGGAGCCTGCATGCTGCCTGCTCAGCTGCCCGGGCTGACCGAGAACATTTGGGTCCGTTCGGTGGTCGGGCGATTTCTCGAGCATTCACGGGTGTTCTATTTCTTCGATGGCCATGAGGAATCTCTATACCTCTCCAGCGCTGACTGGATGAATCGCAATATGTTGGGTCGCGTCGAGTTGGCCTGGCCGGTGACCGAGCCGACGATCCGTCAGCGCCTGATCGATGAATGCCTCGTTGCCTATCTGCATGACAGCCGGGATGCTTGGCAGCTTGAGGGTGAGGGCGTTTATCGGCTCGTGCAACCAAGGCCTGGCCATCGCAAATTGAGCGCTCAATCGGCCTTGATGGCCCGCTACGGCGTGCCGCCGTCCAGACGGGTGAGGAGCTAGCGCCAGTGGACTTGATTTTGTGGCGTCATGCCGATGCCCAGGAGGCCGAACCAGCTGCCGATCCGGCAGAAGGTCTTCGCCGCGATCTGGCCCGCAGCCTCACGGGCCGTGGGCAGAAGCGCGCGGCGCGCATGGCGGTCTGGCTCGATCATCAGTTGGCAGACAACACCCGAATTTTGGTCAGTCCGGCGCTGCGTTGCGAACAGACAGCCCTGAACCTGGGCCGCAAGTTCAAGATTTGCGAGCAGATCGGTCCGGATCGAAGCCCTGAGGAACTCATTGCAGCGGCTCAGTGGCCCGACAGCAAGACGGCTGTTCTAGTGGTGGGCCACCAGCCTGCGCTGGGCCAGGTGGCAGCGCGTCTGTTGGGCCTGTCTGAGATGGAGCTTTCGGTGCGCAAGGGCGGCGCCTGGTGGCTGCGCTCTCGCGAGCGCGATGGGCGCCCCCAGACGGTGCTGTTGGCCGTTCAGTCGCCTGACCTGATCTAGCCCACTTTGCAAGCCCGTTGGCGCCTTTGGGGCAGGGCAGCTGCACCTGCCCCTTTGGCTCGGCACCGTTGACCCGCGAGGGACGGAAGCTTGTCGACGGCTCAGGCTTTGGGTCGTCCGGTTTTAATGGCAGGTACCGCCGCCAGTGCCTGGGCGAACGCCAGATCGGACAGGCCGGCCAGCACCATGAGACCGGCACGGAGCAGTTCGCTCTTCTTAGGCGCTCGGCCCGAGGCCGCAGCTCTGCGTTTGAGCGCATCGATAGCCGCATATTCGGTTTTGGGTATGGTGAAGCTGTCGCGAACGAGCTTGGGCTTTTTCGGCTTGGCTGGCTTGGGGGCGGCGGTCTTGGGCGTCGCAGCCTGACTTTTGGCCTCGGGCTTGACCGCCGCTCGGGCCGCAGCCGTGGCGGATTTGCCTACGGGCCTGGTTTTCTTGGCCGGTGCTCTGGTCGGACGCGTGGCGATCTTGCGGGCTGCAGTGGCCATGGGGACTCCTGTTAAAACGATATAAACAGTTTATACGGTTTCGAGGCCAGTTTACCTTCCCTTGGGTTTGAAGGGGTTGTCCTGGGCCCGCATCGCGCCGGGGCGGCGCTCCCGCTTCCCGGTGCTCAGCCAAGCCTTGGCCTCTGCGTCCTCGCGGCGATGTGGTCGACTCAAACGCGGCGGATCCTCAACCGCGACCGAGCTGCAGCGGCCAGGGCGTTTTCTCCCAGGCCAAGACCTCTTCGACGATTAGATGCATGGATTGGGGAAAGCGCGCGCTCCAGTCCGGGTGAACTTCCAAGCGGATGCAGGCGCTTTCCTCCCGAAGCCTCAGCCCGGCCAGATCCGGGTCTCGGTGCGCGTGGCAGAGGATCACAGCCAGCCGGAGGGCCAACAACTGAAGCATGAACAATCGGTCACCGAACCAGGGCTCCATCTTGCGCAGCTTGCCTCGGTGCCCCAACACCAGCTGACTGAGGCGGTGCATTTCGTCCATCGCAAAACCGGGTGCATCGGCGTGGTTGAGGATGTAGCTGCCGTGCTTGTGATATTCCTGGTGCGAAACGTGGCTGCCGATTTCGTGTAACCGGGCGGCCCAGCCGAGCTTTCGCTTGAAGCGATGCAGGTCAGGGGAAGTGATCACCTGCGGGAGCAGGGCCTGTGCGGCTTGGCTCACCCGCTGTGCCTGCTGCTCATCGATACGAAATTTACGCACGAAATGCTCGACGGTGCGGCTGCGCAGATCGGTCTGGTCGTCCTGTCGATCGAGCAGGTCATACAGCACGCCGTGGCGCAGCGCCCCTTCGGCCGGATGCATCTGGGTGATGCCCAGCAGATTAAAGACGGCTCTGAGCACCGACAGACCGCCGCCGATGACCGCCTTGCGGTCTTCTTTCAGTCCATCGAGCCGGATGCGGTCGATATGCTGGGCCTTGAGCAATTTGTCCAGCAGCCAGTCCAGTGCCGATTGGCTAATGATGCCTTCGGTCCAGCCGCAGGCCAGCAGAGCATCCGCTACCGCGTTGACGGTTCCCGATGAGCCGTAGGCGGTGTCCCAGTGAGGTCTTGCGAAAGCTGGGAGGGCTTCCTCGAGGACCGCCTTGGCCGCCACTTCGGCCCGCTGGAACCCACGCTCGGTCAAATGTCCGTCGGCAAAATATTTCAGGGACCAGGTGACGCTGCCGATCCGCCAGGATTGCATTTCGTGGGCCTGCAGGCGCTGTCCCAGGATCATTTCGGTCGAGCGACCTCCAATATCGACCACCAGGCGGCGCTCGTCGCTGTCGGCCAGCAGGTGAGAGACGCCCAGATAAATCAGCCGAGCCTCCTCCTGGCCCGCAATCACGTCGATCGGAAAGCCCAGAATTTCACGGGCCGGATCAAGGAAGTCGTCCCGGTTACGCGCTTCGCGCAGCGTTTGAGTGGCCACCACCCGAACCCGTCGCCGACCGAACCCCGCCAGTCGCTCGGCAAAGCGGGCCAGGCAATCCCAGCCCTGCTGCATGGCCGCCGGTGTGAGATGGCGGTTGTCGTCGAGGCCGGCACCTAGCCTTACCGTTTCCTTCAGGTAATCCGTTCTTCGTATCAGGCCATGGTCGAGCTGGGCTATTTCAAGCCGGAAGCTGTTCGACCCAAGGTCCACGGCAGCGAGCCGGGTTCCGTCTTCCATGAGTTTTGTGGGCGTATCGGAGTCGGGTCGGGGTTTGGCGACCGTCTTGACCTTCGGTTGTTTGTCAGATCTTATGACAACTGTATGACGCCACCATGACAGATCGCCCAGGACCCTTGGACGGCGTCTGCAGGGGTGGGCCATGGAGCCGCCACCATGTTCTTTGTGACACCGCTTGCAGCCTGCCGAAAAACCTTGTCATGAGGCTGTCACATCTGCCCTCTACGCTTGCGCCAGGTTCTTTTTTTAACTTGTCTCCAAAGGAATTTGCATGAGCTCCAAGCGTCTTTTTCTGAAATCTGGCTTTCTTGCAGTTTTGGCGGCTACAGCGCCTTTCTCCGCTCTGGCCGCTGACATAACAGGTGCCGGGGCCACCTTCCCCTTCCCGATTTATGCCAAGTGGGCAGAAGCCTACAAGAAGGCAACCGGCGTGGGCCTCAATTACCAATCCATCGGTTCGTCGGGCGGGATCCGACAGATTCGCGCAAAGACCGTGGCTTTTGGCGCTACGGATGCCCCACTGTCCGGCGCGGACCTGGACAAAGACGGCATGGTGCAGTTTCCGGCCATCATTGGCGGTACGGTGCCCGTGTTCAATCTCGAAGGCTTTGCCAATGGCGATCTGCGGGTGACCGGCCCGGTTTTGGCCGAAATGTTCCTCGGCACGATTGCGCGATGGAATGATCCCAAGCTGGTAGCCCTTAACCCAGGCAAAAAATTGCCCGATATGGCCATCACTATCGTCCATCGGGCCGATGGTTCGGGCACCACTTTCAACTGGACCGATTACCTCGCAGTGGTGAGTAAGGAGTGGGCGGACAAGGTCGGCAGGGGCGCCGCCGTGAAGTGGCCCGCACCGACCTCGGTGGGCGGCAAGGGCAACGAGGGCGTGGCTGCCAATGTAAGCCGTACCCGCGGCGCGCTGGGCTATGTCGAATACGCCTACGCCAAGCGCAACAGGATTCCGGTGATGGCACTGCAAAACCGCGATGGCCAGTACGTGATGCCAGACGACGACACCTTCGCCGCAGCGGCGGCTGGCGCCGACTGGTTCAGTGTGCCGGGGATGGGCTTGTCCATCGTCAATCAGCCGGGTGCCAAGGCCTACCCGGTGACCACCGCCTCCTTCATCCTGATGTACAGGCAGCCGGCCAATAAGCAGGAGTCAGCCGAGGTACTCAAGTTCTTTGACTGGGCCTTCAAGAACGGCAAGGGTATGGCCGCCGAACTGGACTACGTCCCGCTGCCCGATACGCTGACCGACCAGATCCGCAAGCGCGTCTGGTCGCAGATCAGCCTCAAGTAAAGCTGCCATCGGCCGCTGCGCTCGAGGGGGTGGCGGCCGGTTTCTGGCGGGGTGCGCCGGCAGGACCGGCCGTCTTGGGTACGATTGCGGGATTTCTTCCATGTCCGTCCGCTTTTCCTCTATGAATACCAGTTCTGAAGTTTCCGCACAGTCGCCCAGTGACGACATGCTGGTCGTCGCCCGCCGACAGCGATGGCAGGACATGGTGTTTCACAGGTTGACCCAGTTTTTTTCGCTGCTGGTTCTGTTCGCGTTGGCCGGCATCATTGTTTCGCTCTTCGTCAATGCCTGGCCCACCTTTGAAAAGTTCGGGGCGCGCTTTCTCTGGTACGTGGAGTGGGACATCATCAACGAGGAGTTCGGCGCTGCCATCGCGATTGTCGGTACGCTGCTGAGCGCAGGACTGGCCATGATCCTGGCAGTGCCGCTAGCCTTCGGTATCGCGCTCTTCCTCACCGAAACCTGTCCCGTCGGGCTGCGCCGTCCACTTGGTACGGCGATCGAATTGCTGGCTGCCGTGCCGTCCATCATCTACGGCATGTTCGGCCTGTTTGTTTTTGCACCCGTGTTTGCAGATTATGTGCAGGTGCCCCTGCAATCTTTGTTGGCGGGCATGCCGCTGATCGGCTGGATGTTTGGCGGCGCCGTCAATGGCTTGGGAATTTTGGCTGCGGGCGTCATTTTGGCCTTCATGGTTCTGCCCTTCATCGCGGCGGTGATGCGCGATGTCTTTGAAATCACTCCGGCCATTCTGCGCGAGTCGGCCTACGGTCTGGGCTGTACGACCTGGGAGGTGGTTCGCAAGGTGGTGCTCCCCTACACGCAGAAGGGCGTGATCGGCGGAATCATGCTGGGTATGGGCCGCGCACTGGGCGAGACCATGGCGGTCACCTTTGTGATTGGTAATGCCAATCGAATGCCGACGTCGTTATTTTCCCCGGGCACCTCGATTGCCTCAGTGCTGGCCAATGAGTTCGGCGAAGCGCAGGACTTGCATTTCAACACCTTGTTCGCTTTGGGTTTCCTGCTTTTTCTGATCACCTTCATCGTTTTGGCTTTGGCCAAGTTCATGATCGCGCGCGCTGAGCGGTCCAAAGGCGCTTGAGGCGGTTTGCAAAGGACCAGATCATGATGTTTGAAGTCTCTCCTCTTTATCAGCGTCGGCGGCGTGCCAACCAACTGGGGTTGGCCCTGTCCTCAGTGGCCATGGTGATCGGCTTGGCGGCCCTGATCTGGATCCTGATCATTTTGTTCGGAAATGGCCTGGCCGCGCTGGATTTGAATATTTTCCTGAAGGACACCCCGGCACCGGGCTCCGAGGGCGGCGGACTGCGCAATGCGATCGTGGGCAGCCTCATGATTGTCGGATTGGCCGTTTTGGTGTCTACGCCAATCGGCATTCTGTCTGGTATCTATCTGACCGAATTTGGCGATACCAGCAAGACGGCCGAATTCACCCGATTGATCACCGACATCATGCTGTCGGCGCCGTCGATCGTCCTGGGCCTTTTTGTGTACGCGATTGCGGTGGCCACTGTCGGTAACTTCTCGGGCTATGCCGGCAGCCTGGCGCTGTCACTGATTGCCATTCCGGTGGTCATGCGTACCACGGAGAACATGATGCGCCTGGTACCCGGCAGCCTGCGAGAGGCGGCATTCGCACTGGGCGCGCCGCGCTGGAAGGTGACCACCCTGGTGACTTTGCGGGCCGCTCGAAGTGGCGTCATCACGGGGCTGCTTTTGGCAGTGGCGCGCATCTCCGGCGAGACTGCGCCCCTGCTTTTTACCGCCCTGAATAACCAGTTTTTCAGCACGAACATGAGCGAGCCCATGGCCAACCTGCCGGTGGTTATCTTTCAGTTCGCCATGAGCCCCTACGAAAACTGGATACGCTTGGCCTGGGCGGGGGCGCTGCTGATCACTTTGACCGTTCTGGTCCTCAACGTGGCTGCCCGGGTCTTCTTCCGGGACAAGGTTAAGAGTTGACCCCCTTTTCTGCAGGAATTCACATGATTGAAACCGCAAAGGCTGCATCGAGCGCAGTTGAAACAGTCCGGCAAAACGCCATCGAGGTTCGAGAACTGAATTTCTTCTATGGGAAATTCCAGGGTCTCAAAAATGTGAGCCTTGATATTGCGGAGCGCAAGGTGACGGCTTTTATCGGTCCCTCTGGTTGTGGAAAATCAACTTTGCTGCGGACGCTTAACCGGATGTATAGCCTCTATCCGGGCCAGCGCGCCGAGGGAGAGATCCGTTTCTATGGGCAAAACATTCTCGATCCGCGTCAGGATTTGAACCTGCTGCGGGCACGGATCGGCATGGTGTTTCAGAAGCCCACGCCGTTCCCCATGACCATCTATGAAAACATTGCCTTTGGTGTGCGTCTTTATGAAAACCTCAGTCGCAGCGAGATGGACGATCGGGTGGAATGGGCGTTGACCAAGGCAGCCCTGTGGAACGAAGTCAAGGACAAGCTGGGTCAAAACGGCATGAGCTTGTCGGGGGGGCAGCAGCAGCGGCTTTGCATCGCACGCAGTGTGGCGGTCAAGCCTTCGGTGCTATTGCTCGACGAGCCCACCTCGGCCCTGGATCCGATTTCTACCGGTAAGGTTGAAGAACTCGTGCATGAGCTCAAGAACGACTACACCATCGCTATCGTCACGCACAATATGCAGCA
Organism: uncultured Polaromonas sp.; assembly: GCA_964488145.1. Lineage (GTDB taxonomy): Bacteria > Pseudomonadota > Gammaproteobacteria > Burkholderiales > Burkholderiaceae_C > Polaromonas. The sequence continues at coordinate 14,421 of CAZATV010000011.1, read as the reverse complement.
GGCAGCTCGCTGCAGCGACTACACCGCCTACATGTATCTGGGTGAACTGATCGAGTACGGCCAGACCCAGCAGATTTTCTTTAAACCCAATCGGACCGAGACTGAGGACTACATCACCGGCCGCTTCGGCTGACGTGAGGGGCAGCACCATAAAAGGGGGTAATCATGGGTGACAAACATATTTCCAGTCAATTCGACGCTGAGCTCAACTCTATTTCCACCCATGTGTTGGAGATGGGGGGCATGGTGGAATCTCAACTGCATCAGGCGGTCTATTCGCTGATCCATCTGAGCTCGGAGACGGCCCGGCAGGTCCTCGATAACGAATCGCGACTGAACCGCATGGAGGTGGATATTGACCACGAGATCATCTCCACCATAGGTCGTCGTCAGCCTACAGCACGCGACCTGCGCTTTCTGATGGCCATCGCCAACACGACCCGCGATCTGGAGCGGGCCGGCGATGAGATCGCCCGCATGGCGAGGATGGTGCTGTCCATCATTGAAAGCGGTTCGCCTCGCTCGCTGCCGAGCTATGAGCTGCGCATGGCCAGTGAAATGGCAGCCGGCCAATTGCGCAAGTCGCTCGATGCCTTTGCCCGCCTGGATACCTCGGTGGCAGTCGCCATTCTCAAGGAAGACGATGCCCTCGACGACGAGTACAACGGATTTCTGCGCAAGCTGATCACCTACATGATGGGAGATCCGCGCATGATCTCGCCCAGCCTGGATCTGCTGTTTCTGGCCAAGGCCATCGAAAGGGTGGGTGACCATGCCAAGAACATTGCCGAGCAGATTATCTTCATCGTCAAGGGAGAGGATGTGCGGCACACGCCTATGGCCAAGGTGGAATCGGTCGCTAAATGAGGAAGCTGCCGCGGGTTTTGGTGGTTGAGGATGAGCCCTCGATTGCCGAGTTGATTTCGGTGAATTTGCGCCACAACGGTTTTGAAGCGGTTTTAGCTTCAGACGGGGACCAGGCCCAGCGCGAGGTGGATGCGGTGTTACCCGATCTGATTCTGCTCGATTGGATGCTGCCCGGACACAGCGGAGCCGCCCTGGCTCGGCAGTGGCGCAAGCATTCGCGTTCTAAGGCGGTGCCTATCATCATGATCACGGCGCGCACCGAGGAAAGCGACAAGGTTCAGGGTTTGGATTCGGGTGCCGACGACTACCTGACCAAGCCCTTTTCGACCCAGGAGTTGCTCGCTCGGATACGGGCTGTCCTGCGCCGGCGTTTGCCCGAGGCAGTCAATGACTCGGTGCAGATCGGTGAACTCACTCTGGATGCAGCAGCACATCGGGTCAGTTTTCGGGGCCGTGAACTCAAGACCGGTCCGACCGAATTTAAGTTGCTGCATTACCTGATGAAGCATGCCGACCGGGTTCATTCGCGCGCCAATCTGCTCGACAAAGTCTGGGGAGACCATGTCTTTATCGAGGAGCGCACCGTTGATGTGCACATCAAGCGCTTGCGCGAGGCCCTGGGAGAAGCCGGCTCCATGGTCGAGACGGTGCGCGGTGCTGGCTACCGGCTCAGTGCCGGGCATGGGAGCTAGGAGATGGTCGCTCGCCTTCTGGGCTTGTTGGCGCTCATGCTGGGACTGGCCGCCCTGGGCGGGGTGGTGGCCGGATGGCCTGGAGCCCTGGCGGGTTCGGTTGTTGCGGCGGCGGCACTGATCCTTAGGGATTCGAATCGATTGATCCGCCTGCAGGTATGGTTGCGGCAGCTTCAGTTGGCCCAGATGGATGAGATGGCCGATATCTTGGCGGAAAGGGAGCCCCCGCGCGGCGGAATGGTCGGGGAGGTGGCCGACCGGTTTTCTCGCCTGCTCAAGCTGTATTTGCGGGGTCGTCAGGACAGTCAGCTTCGCTTGCAGGAGATGCTCTCGGCTATTCAGGCTTCGCCCAATGGCGTGATATTGCTGGATCCGGAGGGGCGTATCGAGTGGTGCAATTCGACGGCGGCCCAACACCTGGGGCTCGATGCAGCCCGTGACCTGAAGCAGTATGTGGCCAACCTTATCCGCGATCCAGCCTTTCATGCCTATTGCGCGGCGGGAGATTTCTCGGTCGATGTGCAGGTGGCCGGTCGGGCCAGTACGCCCTCACGACCGGTCCGGCTGTCTTTGCAGCTGCATCCTTACGGCGAAGGGCGACGTCTTCTGCTTTCGCGCGATGTCACCCTGATCGAGCAGGCCGAGGCCATGCGGCGGGATTTCGTGGCCAATGTGTCCCACGAAATGCGCACACCGCTGACTGTACTGGCCGGCTTCGTGGAGACCATGCAAACCTTGGATCTCTCGCCTCAGGAAATTCGGCGTTACCTCGATTTGATGGCGGTGCAGTCCGAGCGTATGCAGACGCTGGTCAGTGATCTTCTGACACTTTCGCGTCTGGAGGGCAGTCCTTTGCCTGGCATGAGCGATTGGATCGATGTCCGGACCTTGATGGCCCAGTGCGAGCTCGACGCGCGGGCCTTGTCGTCCTACATGGGTCGCCTCGAACACAGCATGAGTTTTGAGCAGATCGAAGGCAGCCAGATCTGCGGTATCGCTTCGGAACTGCAGAGTGCTTTTTCCAACCTGGTCAGCAATGCGGTGCGCTATACCCCGGCCTCGGGCCGTATTGAGGTGAGCTGGCGACTGCTGGACGACGGTCGGGGCGAGTTTTCGGTTCGGGACACTGGGCCAGGTATTTCGGCCGAGCACTTGCCGCGTTTGACCGAGCGCTTTTACCGGGTGGATCGCAGCCGTTCCCGCGAGACGGGCGGCACGGGTCTGGGCCTGGCCATCGTCAAGCATGTGCTGCAGCGGCATGGCGCGGTGCTCGACATTCAGAGCGAGGTCGGTCAAGGGTCACGATTTGCCATCGTCGTGCCTGCCGCGCGGGTGCGCAGCGGCTTATCCGCGGAGCAGCTCAAGGCTGCGTGAGCGTGGGCGTGTCGCCTGTTGTGGGCAGCAGGCTCTTGCGCATGGCGCGCAGCAACATCAGCAGGAAACTTATGGCCACCACGGCCAGAGCGGCCGTCGCTACGATCCAGAAGATTTCGGGTGAGTGTTGGGCTGGTAGTGTCCACGGGCCCCAGGCCAGGCCTTCGTAGGCTAAAAGATAGCCCCCCGCCAGACCTACACCCCAGAGCATGAGCCCGTAGATAAACAGGGGCCCGAGCGTGATCCGGTAGCATCGCAGCAGGAAGATGCACAGAGCCTGGGTAGCATCGGCCAGATGGTAGGCACAGACCCAAAGAAGCAAAGAGGCGGCTTGAGCCACCACGGCGGCATGGCTGGAGTAAAGCCCGGCAATCTCGCGATGCATCAGGGCTACCAAGCTGGTGGTCAGTAGCACGCAACCCAGGCCCAGCCCGAGCCCCATCAGGGCCAGGCGGCGAGCCTGCGCCGGATCGCCGCTGCCGATCCAGAAGGACACCCGTGAGCTGGCCGCCAGCGCCAGTGACAGTGGCACCATGTAGAGCATGGCGGTCATGCTGGCAGCAATTTGGTGACTGCCTGTGGCCACGGCACCTTGCCGAGCAATGAATACGGCCATCAGGGTGAAGGAAGTCACCTCTACCAGATATGCCAGCCCACCCGGTAAACCCAGGCGAAGAAATTGCGAGAGTTGCGCTGGGTCGGGCCGTTCCATGGGAGCCCACAGGCGATAGGGCTTGTAGAGGTCCTGGGTGCGCAGCAAGTGCAGAGCGAGCAGCAGCAGCAGATAGTTGACGATGAGGGTGGCCCATGCGCATCCGGCTGCGCCAAGGGCCGGCAGGCCGGCGCCGCCGCCGACCAGCCAGATGGATAGGGGAATCTTCACGGCCAGCGCCGCGATTTGCAGCCAGGTCACAAGTGTGGGGCGGCCCAGAGCCTGATTGAGTGTGCTGTAAAGTCTGAACAAGAGACTCGGGATGAAGGCTACTGCGAGGATGCGCAGATAGTCCTCCACCTGCCCAAGCATGGAATCGGGCACTTGCGCCCAGCGCAGCAGGGGGCCGGGTGAGAGGAGGACGAGCGTTCCGATGAGACCAATGGCAGCGCATAAATACAGACTTTGCCTGACCGACTGGCCCAGTTCCCCCTCTTTGCGTGCCCCACGCATCTCGGCCCAGATGGGCAGCAGGGCCTGGACGATTCCAATCAGGGCAACATAGACGCTGATATAGATTGCGGAGCCCACTGACAGCGCGGCCAGTGCTTCGACACTGTGCCGTCCGGCGATGATGGTGTCGGCCACTCCGAAGGCCATGATGGCCAACTGGCCCACCAGTACCGTGCCTGCGTGCCGCATCAGCGTTTTGAGTTCACTCACGGGCGAGGGAGCTGGAGCGCGGGCCAGGCGTTCGTCGGTAGATCAGCATGTCGTCATTTTTCTCAGTTGGCCTTCGGGCTGCTGCCACCAGTGTCCACGCGCCTGCATCGATGTCCCGTCTGAATCGTCCTTGCGCCTGCCGATCCACCAAGAGGGTGTGGCATTGAGGTTGGCGTTGTGCTGGCTGTAACTGCAACTGCCCGTGGTAGCGCAAAGCGGTGGCCTGTGCAGTCGAAAGTCCGAGCGCTTCGACGCAGGCGTTGCGATCTACGTGTTTGAGGACCTGATGCACCACAGGTTGGTAACCGCGCGCATGATCTAGCAAGGGCAGCCAAAGGCTCATCAGCAGCAGCCAGCACAGGGTGGCCCCACCGGCGGGCAGCACCAGCGACTTCCACAGGGCGCTGCGATGACGGCCAACCCGCCACTTAACCAGCCAGCCCCATGCCAGCGTTGCCAGCACCGCCACCAGCAGGGCCAGCGCAGAAAAGCTGGGCTCAAAGCCCGGGGCCAGCCGCGCCACGTTGGCTGCTGGCTTCGCCGGTACACCGGTTTGCAAGGCGATCCAGATCACCCAGATGGTGATGCCGCAAAGGGTGAAGAAAATCAGGGTGAACCAATCAATCAGGGCCGAGACGCTGCGCTTGAGCGTGGGCAGGGCAAAAGCCGCCAGTGCGGCCAGGGCTGGCAAGGCCAGCAGCAACCCGCGGTCCGAGGCCGTGGTCAGCAGGGTCGAGAGACTGATCACCCCGACGAACCACAAGGGCAGGGCGATATGTCGACTGCCCAGTTGCCGCCTCCATTGCCACAGGGTCCATAAAGCCAGCGGCCAGGCCGGCCACATGAACCAGACAAAAAGACGGACCAGGGCCACCAGCGATTTCTGCCGAGCCGCTTGCCCCCAAGGCTCCATGTCGATCCGCCAGTGCCACAGACCGAGAAGCCAGGCCAACCAAACGCTGGCGGCGGTCAGCGCCAGCAGCGTGATTGGCCATACCCAGCGTGCCGTCCTGGGAGCGGCCTCCTCAGGAACGTGGCGCGCTTCGATCAGACAAGCCCCTAGACCCAGCATCAATGCGATATTGGGCGCTCCGCTGAGGGCCAACCCCGTCAAACCCAGTGCGGCCAGCAGAGGGCGTACCCTCTGCGAGGGTGCCACCAGAGCGTAAAGCAGGAGGGCTGAAAAGCCCAGCTGAGCCAGGGCGGGCGTGGTCTCATGCGAGAGCTGGGCCAGACCGAGACAGGCCAGCAGGGCCAGCAAGGCTGCATCGGCCAGAGCTCGAGCGTAGTCGCGGGCGTTGGCTTCACCGCCGAAGGCAAAGGCCACCGGCTGGGCTTGTGGGCTGCGCGCCAGGTGGTAGACGGCGTACCAGGTCGCGCTCAGCGCCAGCGCCAGCAGCGCCATGAAGGGCAGCCGGGAAGCCAGAGCCGCATCCAGGAAGGGCAAAAGCCAGATGGCTGCTGCCCCCAGCCAGAAGGGCAGTAGGCTGTCATAGCCGCCGTGATCGATTGGATTTTGCGGTGCCGACCAGGGCACCAGGCCCAGGCTGAGGTCCAGCATGGCACCGAAAGCGGTGATGTCGGCGCTCCTCCAGGGGTCCCGGCCCAGGAAGCCGGCCAGGATATAGGCGCTGCAGAACAGCCACAAAGCCCAGCGCGGCAGGCGCTTGACGGCGGCTCTGGCGACGATAGCGGGCGAGGGCTGGTTCAAGGCGGTGGCAAATGGGGAGGCTCGGGGTTGAGATTGTGCCCCGTCAGATGGGGGCCTTTCGGTGCGGGTCCGAGGGAGGGCGCGACTCGAAAAAAAAGCAGCCTGAGGGCAGGCTGCTTTTGGTGGAGCTGCGGCTGCAATTACTTGGCAGCGCTGCCTTTGCCAAAGCGGTTGCGGAATTTCTCGACGCGGCCGCCCATGTTGTCCACCGACTTTTGAGTGCCGGTGTAGAAGGGGTGCGACTCACTCGACGTATCGAGCTTGAACAGCGGAAGCTCCCGCCCGTCGTCCATCTTGACCATTTCCTTGGTGTTGACGCAGGAACGGGTGACAAACTTGAAGTTGTTGGACATGTCCAGAAAACAAACTTCGCGGTAATTGGGGTGAATGCCTTCTCTCATGATCTTTCCTCTCAGTCGCAGCAGCCACCCGGGACCGCCCCAGGCACTTTCTGCAGAAAACCCGCCATTATGTCATGTTCAGCGCCATGGCTCGGGGCGTGGGCCGCTCCGAGCCGATTCGGGCTCAGCCGCCCCGGCGCATCATGTCGAAGAACTCGTGGTTATTCTTGGTGGCCTTCATGTTTTTCAGCATGAGTTCCATGGACTCGATTTCGTCCATGTTGTACATGAACTGCCGCAGAATGCGAGACTTTTGCAGAATCTCGGGGGCCAGCAGCAACTCTTCCTTTCGAGTGCCGCTGCGGTTGAGGTTGATGGCCGGGAACACCCGTTTCTCGTAGAGGCGCCGGTCCAGGTGGATCTCGCAGTTGCCGGTACCCTTGAATTCTTCGAAGATCACCTCGTCCATGCGGCTGCCGGTATCGACCAAGGCGGTGCCGATGATGGTCAGGCTCCCGCCTTCTTCGATTTTTCGTGCGGCGCCAAAAAAGCGCTTGGGGCGCTGCAGTGCATTGGCGTCCACGCCCCCGGTGAGCACTTTTCCTGAGGAGGGCAGCACGTTGTTGTACGCGCGCGCCAAACGGGTGATGGAGTCGAGCAGGATGACCACATCGTTGCCCAGTTCAACCAGTCGTTTGGCCCGCTCGATGACCATCTCGGCAACGTGCACATGTCGGGCCGCCGGTTCGTCGAAGGTCGACGAAATCACCTCGGCGCGCACGCTGCGCTGCATCTCGGTCACCTCTTCAGGGCGCTCATCGACCAGCAGCACCATCATCTTGACTTCAGGGTAGTTGGCAGTGATTGCGTGGGCGATGTTTTGCATCATCACCGTCTTGCCCGATTTCGGCGGTGCCACCAGCAAGGCGCGTTGGCCTTTTCCGATGGGTGCGATGATGTCGATGATGCGGCTGGTGAGATTTTCCTCGGCCTTGATGTCCCGTTCGAGTTTGAATTGCTCGCGGGGAAACAAGGGGGTGAGGTTCTCGAACATCACCTTGTGTTTGTTCTGCTCCGGCGCCCGGTCGTTGATCTTGTCGAGCTTGTTCAGCGCAAAGTAGCGTTCGCCGTCCTTGGGTGTGCGTACCTCGCCCTCGATCATGTCTCCTGTGTGCAGGTTAAAGCGCCGGATCTGGCTGGGGCTGATGTAGATGTCGTCGGTGGAGGCGGTGTAGCTCGAGTCTGGATCGCGCAGGAATCCGAAGCCATCGGGCAGCACTTCGAGCACCCCATCGGCCACGATCGTTTCGCCGGTTTTGGCCCGTTTTTTGATGATGGCAAACATCAACTCCTGCTTGCGCATGCGGCCAACGTTTTCGATCTCAAGGGCCTCGGCCTGCTTGAGCACTTCAGACACATGCAGTGCCTTGAGTTCCTTCAAATGCATGGATGATCCTGCTTAGGGGTGATCCCGGGGAGGGATGGAGGAACGACGGGGGAGTAGGGGGGCGTTAAGGGGAACCGTTCGGTTCCTGCCTCCGGCGAGGTGCCAGGCTCGGTTGGCTTGGCGCACCCGGGCATTATGACAGAGAAAATCGGTGGGGCGAAATGCCAGGGAGAACATCAAAAAACGAACGGGGCCGCGTCTGCGGCCCCGTAGTTCGGCGCTGTGGGGGATCAGCTCAACTGCTGATCGATAAAGGCGGTTAGTTGTGCCTTGCTCAGGGCGCCCACCTTGGTGGCTGCCAGTTGGCCGTCTTTGAACAACATCAGGGTGGGAATACCCCGGATGCCAAATTGCGCGGGTATCTTTTGGTTCTCATCGACGTTCATCTTGGCAATCTGAAGACGGCCGCTGTAGCCGCTGGCCACCTCATCAAGGATGGGGGCGATCATGCGGCATGGACCACACCACTCTGCCCAATAATCGACCAGCACCGGCTGGCTTGACTTGAGCACCTGAGCCTCGAAGGTGTCGTCGGTTACGTGCTTGATCAAATCGCTGGCCATGAGGTCATCCTTTCTTCGAAGCGCAGGGTTTTGGATAATTTCCCAAATTGTGGCAGAAACGGTTGATTCGCGTGTTTCTCCCGCTCACCATGACCCTGATATGGGCGGCTCTGTGAGCCGCACTGTTGGACCGACGTCTTCCTTTCTTCAACCAGGTTCGATATGCACTTTAACGACCTGCGCTGGACTGGTTTGGTCGATGCAATCGACCGGCTGTTCGTTCAGCGAGCCTGTCATCCGGCCCGCTGCATAGTCTTGGTGCCCTACGTCCAGTTGGTTCCCATTGTTCGGCAGGTTTGGCTGGAGCGTGCGCATTCGGGTCAGGCAGTGTTCTTGCCGCGCATTGAAACAACGCAGAGTTGGGCCGAGGCGCTTTGGGCCAGGCAGGGCGGCTATGCGCCTTCGCCGGATGACTTCACCGGTCATCCGGCGATCGATCAAATCGCCGCCTGGCGCTGGCTCGACGGTGCCGGGCTTTCGGTGCATCGTCAGGATCTCAGCCTTGCCCTGCGCGATGCAGCGCAATCTATTGCCCGCCTGGCTGCCTCGATAGAGCCCGCCCAGCGGGCGCCCTGGGCCTCCAATGTGCGTGGGGCTCTGACCCAGGGAATGGACACGCCGGCCTTGCGCTTGGAAGCCAGCCTGGCTCAGATCGCTCTGGCCTGGGTCAGCGCCACGACCTATATCAGCGACGTTTTGTTCGAGCAGACGCCCGAACTGCTGATCGTGATCGAGGGCTGGCACGTCGATCCATTGGCTCAGAGCCTGTTGTGCGCCCGGGGTGATCGGGCAGTTCGCTTGCCTTGGGCCGAGGCCAGCGGCAATGCAGGGCGCATCGCCTTGCACGCCTGCCAGGATCGCGAGGAGGAGGCCGTGCGCGCGGCCGCCTGCGTCCTCGCCCACCTGGCCCAGGGCAGACAACCGGTGGCCCTCATCGCCCAGGATCGTGAGCTGACTCGGCGGATCAGTGCCTTGCTCGCTACCCGCGAGGTCCGGATACGCGACGAAACCGGCTGGACTCTCTCCACCACTCGCGCCGCGGCCTCGGTTATGGCTCTGCTACGGGCCGCTCGCTGGCGTGCCTCCTGCGACGAGGTGCTGGTTTGGCTCAAGCAGATCCCCTTGATCGATCCGGCGGTGCTGCTTGATGCCGAGGTACAGCTGCGCAAGGGGAGGGTCAGGCGATGGAGCGAGTTGGGGGTGCAACAGTCGGCGGCGCTGGCCCTGCAGGCACAGGTGGGCCATATTCTGCAGAACTTGCGTTCGGCGCGCCCCTTGGAGCGCTGGCTGCTTGATCTGCGCCAGAGCTTGCGCGATTGCTGCATGTGGGATGACCTGTGCGCTGACGCGGCGGGACAGACGGTCATCCGGACGCTGCGTCTGCAGGACGACTTGCTGTTCTCACAGGCCCCCAACTTGTCGCTTCAGGCCTTCACGGACTGGGCAGCGCAATGCCTGGAGTCGGCCACTTTCACCCCGGACCAGCCGCTGCAGGCGCAGGTGCTGGTGCTGCCCCTGGGCCAACTTCTGGGGCGGTCGCCCGCAGCGGTGGTTTTGCCCGGCGCCGATGAGCGGCATTTGCCGGCTTGCCCGAATGCGCCAGGGCCCTGGACGGCTCGGCAGCGGCAGTTGCTGGGTCTGCCCTCCCGGGATGAGCGGGCGGCGGCTCAGCGAAAGGCTTGGCAGCACCTGCTCCAGTACGACCGCGTGGATGTACTCTGGCGCGGCAGCGAGAAAGGCGAACCCTTGATGGCCGCTACTTTTGTGCAGGAACTCAGGCTCGCCGGCCGGCCGGCTGATAGCCCCGATCCGCGCGGCCAGCGTCTTATGAAAGCAACTCCCGTGACTGCGGCCCTGGCCGATGGCAGGGCTTTGCCCATCGAAAAGCTATCGGCTTCAGCCTATGAAGACTTGCGGGCCTGCCCATACCGGTTTTTTGCGCTGCGCCTGTTGGGTCTAGCTCCATCTGAAGAGCTCGATGGACGGCTTGATGCCCGAGATCTGGGTCTTTGGCTGCACGCTGCCCTCCGGTATTTTCATGAGTCGCAATCTCAGGGGACCGGTTCGATCGACGCTGTCCAGAGGATCGAGGCTCTGGACGGTGCGGCTCAGCGCGCCCTGGAGGAGGCCGGGCTCGATCCGGTCGAGCTTTTGCCGCACCAGGCGGCCTGGCCTGTTCTTCGCGACGCCTACCTGAACTGGCTTGACGCGCATGAGGCCCAGGGGCATCGGTTCGAGGCGGCCGAGGCTTGGCACCAAGTACCTTTCGAAGGCCTGGAGCTGGTGGGCAAGATCGATCGCATCGATCGAAATGCTCAGGGGCAGCCGCTGCTGATGGACTACAAGACCGAGCGCAAGGAAAAAATTCGGGCTCGTATCAAGCGACCTACGGAAGACACGCAATTGGCCTTTTATGCTGCCCTGCGTCCTGAGGAGGCACTGTCTGCGATGTACCTCGGTCTTGGCGATCGCGGCTCCTTGACCCCCATGCTGCAGCCGCAGATCGGTCAGTTGCGCGATCTGCTGCTCGACGGCTTACGACAGGACCTGAGCCGACTGCGGGCGGGCGAGCCCTTGAGGGCGTTGGGCCAGGGACAATCGTGTCAGTACTGTCAGGCTCGCGGCCTGTGCCGGCGCGATTTTGCGCAGGGGGAACCTTCATGACCCGGGCGGCCTATCGGCTCAATGACCAGTCGGTCGATCCGGCCGCTTTCTACGCGGCCGCCTGCGATCCCGATCGAAGTCTGGTGGTGGAGGCTTGCGCGGGCGCCGGCAAGACCTGGATCCTGATTGCCCGCATCGTCAGAGCCCTGCTGGCTGTTGATGATCAGGGGCAGTCGGCCTGCCAGCCCCACGAGATTTTGGCCATCACCTTCACTCGCAAGGCCGCTGGCGAAATGCGTCAGCGCCTGCATGACCTGCTGCAGCACTTCGCGACGGCCGATGAGCCTACCCTGATTCAGGCCTTAGCTGAGCGCGGCGTGCAGGGGCTGGATGATCCGGCGAACGCCGGTTTGATGGCTCAGCGCCTGCGTCAGCTCTACGGATCGATGTTGGCCACGGGGCGTTCGGTGGAGATACGCACGTTTCATGGTTGGTTTGCGTCCCTGCTGCGCATGGCGCCAGTGGCTGTGCTGCAGCAAATGCAATTACCGATACGTTACGAGCTTCTGGAGGACGACAGCCGTGCCTTTGATCAGGTCTGGCCCCGCATTCTGCAAGTCTTGTCTGAAGATCCGGATCTCTGGACCGATTTCCGGGCGCTGGTGCAGTCGCACGGTCGCCACCAGACGCGCAAAGCCCTGGAGGCGACGTTGTCGCGTCGCACCGAGTTTGAGCGGGCCGATGCCGCCGGTGTCACTGTTTCATCGGTCAAGCCCTTCCAGGAGCAATTTCCCCATTACCGGGATGCGACCGATGTGGTTTCTGTACTGTCGCGAGAGCGCGAAGCCGATTTGCTCCGGCAGGCAGCTGTCGTGCTGCAGAGCCTCAAAGCCCCATCTTTTGTCCAGCGCGGGCATCAGTTGGAGCGGGCTCTGCAGCGGAACGATCTGGAGGCTGTCTTCGAGGCGCTGCTAACCGGCGAGGCGGACAAGGCTCGGTCGCCCCGCAAGTTTGGTAAGGCGCAGTCCAATGACATCTTGCGTCAGGCCGGTGCTCTGGCGATGGATCTGCTCGAGATGGCGCGCCAGGACCAGGCCTGGATTTTTCAGCAGCGCATGGTCCGGCTGACTCGGGTGATGATCGCGCAGTGGCGCTCGCTCAAGCTAGAGCGCGGCTGGGTCGATATGCAGGACATCGAGTGCGCGGCGCTGGAACTGCTTTCTGATGAATCGACCGCCGGATGGGTGCAGGAGCGACTCGACGCGCAGGTCAAACATCTTTTGATCGACGAATTTCAGGATACCAATCCGCTGCAATGGCAGGCCCTGCGCGCCTGGCTTTCAAGTTACGCTGGTGCATCTCGGGCGATCAGCGTTTTTATCGTGGGCGATCCCAAGCAGAGCATCTACCGGTTCCGTCGCGCCGAGCCTCAGGTTTGGCAGGCTGCCAGTGATTTCGTGTGCCAAGTCTTGCGAGGCGATCATTTGAGCTGTGACCATACGCGTCGCAACTCGGCTGCCGTGCTCCGCGGCGTCAATGCCGTCATGCAAGAGGCGGCCGACCTGGAAGCATACCCCGGCTATCGTCAACACACCACCGCCAGCGATCAGATCGGTCAGGTGGTGCGCTTGCCGGTGGTGGCAAGCCTTGAGGCGCCGGAGTCTGAGGCCGCCGCCGATCTGGTCTGGCGTGACAGCTTGAGACAGGGGCGTTGGCTGCCAGAGGAAAAGCAGCTCGATCTCGAGGCGCGGCAGGCAGCTGCCTGGCTGGCCGGTCATCTGGCCGAGCAGTCGCTCAAGCCAAGCGAGGTGATGGTGCTCTCCCGCAAACGCGACAGCCTGTTGCCCCTGCAAGCGGCCCTGTCCGCCCACGGCATTCCGGCCAATATTGACGAAAGCGTGGACTTGATGGACTGCTGCGAGGTGCAGGACCTGGTGGCCTTGCTCGATGTGCTGGTCTCGCCCCGCCACGACTTGTCCTTGGCCCGCGTGCTGCGTTCGCCTTTGTTCGGCCTGAACAGTGATGCCCTCGTGGCGCTGGCTCAGGCTTGCGCCCGGTCCGGGCGAGGCTGGCTCGAAGTGCTACAGGAGCCGACCGAGGGTGGTCTGACCGCTGAGCTGCCGGTTCACCAGGCGCTGGTCTCGGTCGGTCAGACGCTCACCCGGTGGCAAGCTTGGGTGCAGACCCTGCCGCCGCACGACGCCCTGCAAGCGGTCTTTGAGGACGGCGACGTGCTGGCCCGCTACGCTGCTGCAGCGCCCCCCTTGCAGCGTTCCGACATGCTTTCTCGCCTGCAGGCTCTGCTGGCACAGGCCTTGGCGCTCGATGGCGGACGCTACCTGACCGCCTACGCCTTTGTGCGGGCTTTGAAGGCGGGGGGCATTGCGGCCCCGGCCTCGACCCACGCGGAGGCAGTCCGCTTGTTGACCATTCACACGGCCAAGGGTCTGGAGGCCGATACGGTACTGATCGTCAACTCGGACGCGGTTCCCCGAGGGGCCGAAACCATGACGGTGCTGATCGACTGGCCCGGCCAGGCTCCTAGCCCCGCGAAATTTGCCATTCTCACGAGTGAGTCCCGGCCGCCGGCCTGTTGCCGCGAATCGCTGGCGCAGGAAATGCGCGCACGGGAAAGGGAAGAGCTCAACATTCTGTATGTGGCGATGACGCGGGCCCGACGTACCCTGGCCCTCTCAGCGTGTGAGCCTCACCGTGACAGCGGACGATCCACCTGGAAAAGGCTGCTACCGCATACGCGGGCCGTGTCGGCGGGCACGACGCCGTCCTGCTCAGTAGCTTGGGAGTCGGTTACCGCTGAAGATTGGGTGCTGCCCGTTCTGCCAGCCGTTCCCCTCGGCTTGTCGGCGCCTCAGTCCGAGGGCAGCGGTCAGGCCGGCGACAACTCGGCGCTGGTGGGAATGGCCATGCATCGATTGCTTGAATGGGGCAGCACCGAGGGCTCATCGGTGCGGTCGGTGATGCGTGAATTTGGGCTTGATGCGCAGCAGGCCGAACGGGCGGCGCAGGCGGCTCGGAATATTCTGCAGGGTGAGGGGGCCTGGATCTGGCAGGAGGCGTGTCTTCAGTGGCAAGGCAGTGAGGTTGAACTGGTGTATGAGGGCCGACTGCAGCGACTCGATCGCCTGGTTCAGCACCGGGACGGTACCTGGTGGGTGATCGACCACAAGTCAAGTGAGTCGGCCGACCGTCAGCCTGAACTGCTGGCGCAAATTCAGGGGTATGCGCGCGCTATTGCCGCGCTGTATCCGGGTCAGACCGTCCGAGCGGCTTTCCTAACGCCGCGGGGACGACTGCTGGAAATTGATCCGGGGTTTTAATCAGCGGTAGCCGACCAATCCGACGGGCGGGCGACCCGCCGGCCGATGCAAAGGTGACGAGCCTGACCCCGGCACTGACGCCACAGTTAGGGCTGCTTGGTTCCCCACC
>CAZATV010000010.1:0-55286 GCA_964488145.1 uncultured Polaromonas sp. | reverse complement strand
GGCTGGCCGAGCACATGCTGATCCTGGGCGTGACCTCGCCCCAAGGCAAGAAATACCACGTGGCCGGCGCCTTCCCCAGCGCCTGCGGCAAGACCAACTTCTCCATGCTGGTGCCGCCCAAGGGTTTTGAGGGCTGGAAGGTCACCACCATCGGCGATGACATCGCCTGGATCAAACCCAGTGCTGACGGACGCCTGCGCGCGATTAACCCGGAGGCCGGTTATTTCGGCGTGGCACCAGGCACCAACTATCACACCAACCCCAACTGCATGGCCACGCTCGACAAGAACGTGATCTTCACCAATGTCGCACTCACCGACGACGGCGATGTGTGGTGGGAAGGCATGGAAAAGGACAGTGGTCAACTGCCCGACCACCTGATCGACTGGCAGGGCAAGGACTGGACGCCGGCGATTGCCAAGGAAACCGGGGCCAAGGCGGCCCATCCGAATGCGCGCTTTACCGTGGCGGCCACCAACAACCCAGCCCTCGATGCCGCCTGGGACGACCCGGCTGGCGTGCCGATCGACGCCTTCATTTTTGGTGGCCGTCGCTCCACCACGGTGCCGCTGGTCAGCGAAGCGCGCAATTGGGTCGAAGGCATCTACATGGCCGCCACCATGGGCTCAGAAACCACAGCGGCGGCGGCCGGACAACAGGGCGTGGTGCGACGCGACCCCTTTGCCATGCTGCCCTTTGCCGGCTACAACATGAGCGACTATTTCCAGCACTGGCTCGATCTGGGCCGCAAGTTGCAGGCCGCCGGCGCGAAGCTGCCCAGGATCTACACCACCAACTGGTTCCGCAAGGGCGAAGACGGCAAGTTCGTCTGGCCGGGCTATGGCGAGAACATGCGGGTGCTCAAGTGGATGATCGACCGCATCGAAGGCAGCGGTCAGGGCCAGGACAGCGTGATGGGCATCACCCCCCGCTATGAAGACCTCAACTGGACCGGATTGAACTTCAGCGCCGATCAGTTCGACAAGGTCACCCACATCGACAAGGCCGCTTGGCTGCAGGAGATGCAATTGCATGCAGAGCTGTTCCAGCAGCTCAAGCACCATCTGCCGCGCGAGCTCGAAGAGACCAAGGCCGCGATCGAGAGGAAGCTGGCGGCCTGAAGCACAGCCAAGCCCCTGCTTGGCCGCGCCGCCATTAGCGAAGGTGCTCGTCCAGAAAATTCCTGAGGTTCTCGCGCGACTGGCGCGTGGCCAGAGGGTCGTAACGCTGGGTAAAGTTCAGCCGAACAAAAGGCGGCAGACTTTCGTCAAAGGAGTGGGTGGCTCCCTTGTAGAGGTGCACCCGGTAAGGGGAGTCGTCACCTAAGCCGCAATAAGAGACCCTGGCCAAGTCATCCATCTCGGCCAGATGCACCTGCGTAGGCATGGACGGCTTGGCAGGCGGCGGCGAAAAAAAACAGCTTGGATAGAAAGCCGAGGCGACAGAGATGGGATTGGGTTGGGCGTCTGAGACATAGTTCCGATTGCGCATATTTCTGTCGTTGGCCAGAGCCAAAACGCCGCCTCCGCCCTGACTGAACCCAACCACCGCGATTTTTCCCTTGTGCCAGGGCTGCTGCTCAATCCAGCGGCCCGTCTCGATGAAATCCAGCGCCCGGTCTTCGCCGGTGGCCCCCGGCACGATCCTGCCCGTGTGAATGGCGATGCCACGCAACGTGTAGTGATCGATGACCACCGCGTTGTAACCCCAACTATTGAGGGCTGAAGCCATTTCGCGGTGCATGGCCGCTACGCCTGCCGAGCCGTGCCCCACGATCACCGTAGGCGCCTTCTCCGCCTTGCCGAAAAGACGAATCTCTAGGCGGATGGGCACAGCCTCACCTGAAGATCGCTTGAGGGTCGGAGATTGCGCGCCGACGTAGCCCCCCGCACCCATCCAACCGAGGAGTACGAGCAAGTTGGCGAAAAACAAAGACTTTCTCACTGTTGCAAGTCTACGATTGAACACACCGAAGCGAGCCGAGAAATGGCTTAGGACGCCAGCAAGTGCGGCGGCAGCTTGGCCACGAAGTCGGTGATTGACCCGCCGCCCTGATCGGGGCGCATGTGGCCCACCATGGCCTGGTGGGCCGCCTGCGGATCAGCCCGGTCAAAGGCCTGCACGATCAGTGTGTGTTGTTCAAAAGAGGCCCGGATGCGGCCCAAGGCGCCAAAGGCGTGCTGGCGATAAAACCCGGTGCGCGCGCGTAAGCGCAGCACTTCCTGGCGCAAAAATGGATTGCGGGTGGCCTGATAGATCTGCTCATGAAAGCGCAGGTTGTGCTCCTGCCAACCGTCCATATCCTCGGCTTGCATCACCGCCTCACTGCTGAGATGCACGCCCTTTAGGGCCGCCAGCTCCTCAGGCGCGATGCGTTGGCAGGCCAGGCGAGCGGCCACCCCTTCTAGTTCGGCCAGCAGTTCCCACAAGGCCAAAAGCTGCCGCAAATCCATCTTGGCCACGACCATGCCGCCCCGCGGCTGGCTGCTGACCAGGCCCTGAGCCTGCAGTTGGATCAGGGCCTCGCGCACCGGCGTGCGCGAGACCCGGTGCCGACGGGCCCAGTCGGCCTCGTCGATGGCCTCGCCGGGCGACAGGCTGCCGTCACGGATGGCCGACTCCAGGGCGGCGCAAATCTGGTCGCTGGCCTTTACAAAGGGAGATTTGGTGGGCTTCATGGTCTACCAGAATTGTCTGATATCCAAAGAGGGGCTACATTTATATTTATAAACCAGTTTCGTATGCAAAACTTCCAGCCCGCGGCGCCACCGCCCATCGACCTGCCTGTTCACATCGCACAGGTTCTGGCCGAGCACGCGCGGCCGCCTGATCCAGCGCTTTTGCAGCGCCTGCTGCGTCAGCTGCAAAGGGTCGAACCCGCGGCCCGCACCGTTTTGGCCCAGGCGGCCGCCGAGCCAGCCGAGTCCTTTGACGCCTGCCTGCACGAACTGCGCTGATCCCTCCTCTATGACGGCGCTACCCTCCACCCTGACCGAGCTGCAGCGCCGCATCGCCGGCCGAGACGTTTCCGCTCAGGAGGCCTGGCAGGCACAACTGGCTCGCCGGGATCGACTGGATGCGCGCTGGCACTGCCTGAGCCAGGCCCTGGGACCGGAAGGCCAGGCTGGCACCCGGGGGCCGCTGGCCGGCATTGCGCTGGCGCACAAAGACAACCTGGACACTTGGGGTCGGCGCTGCGGCCAGGGGGTTGACCGCGGTCAACGCTTGCTTGGCCTGGCTGCAGCCTGGGCGGTCGATGCCCTGCAAGCGGCTGGGGCGGGCCATTTGGGAGCGGTGGTCATGCCCGAGCTGGCCTGCGGGGCCACATCGGCCAATCCCCGGTTCAAGCCCTGCGTCAATCCGCTCAACCCTCAGGCGGTGGTGGGCGGCTCCTCCAGTGGCAGCGCGGTTGCCGTTGCGGGCGGCATGGCCTATGGCTCCCTGGGCAGTGACACGGCCGGCTCGGTGCGCATCCCGGCGGCCACCTGCGGGCTGGTCGGGCTCAAGACCACCCTGGGCCTGATCCCCTCACAGGGCCTTGCGCCCCTGTCGCCCTCGCTGGACACCATTGGCATTCTGGCGCGCACCGTCGAGGACGCTATCGAATTGCTCGGTCCGCTGGCACCCTCCCTCACCGCCGCACCCGCGCCCAAGGCCTACAAGCTCTGGCTGCCGGCATCCTGGCTGCACGAGGACGTGGCGCTGGCGCTGGAGGCGATCGGTCGCGAGATGAAAGCCGAGCCGGTGGATCTACAAGCCGATCACACCCATTTAAGTGCCCTGACCGAGATCGTGATGCAGACCGAACTGGCCCAGTTGCAGCGGGGCCCGCTGCTGGCCGGCAGGCTGGGGCCGGGTGTGCAGTCGCTGGCGCTGCCCGGATGGGTCATGCCACCCGCCTGGTCGGAGGCGGCCCTGGCGGTGCGCTGCAAAGAATTGCGCCGCTTTTGTCAGCTGTGGCTGCCACCAGGCCAGGTGCTGATGATGCCCGCCCTGGCCCGACCGGTGCCTGACCGAGGCAAGGCAGAGCCGGGCCAGGCCGACTTCGACCCGCGCGAGCTGCTGGCGATGCACCGCTCGATGGGCTTCGTTAACTACCTGGGCTTGCCGGCCCTGGTGCTGCCCATCGCGAAAGACTCTCGCGGCCTGCCGATCAGCGTCCAGCTGGTCGGGCGGCCTTTCCATGAACACGAATTGCTGGCCGCGGCTGCGCAAATTCAAGAGCGCCGCTTTGGCCGCAACGGCTTCCTGCCGGGCTGGCACATGGCCGACACGGAGAACTGAATGCCCGCCATCCAGGCCTCACAAGCCCTGGCACGCTTTCGCGTGCTCGATCTCTCGCGTGTGCGCGCGGGCCCCAACTGTGTGCGCATGCTCAGCGACTTCGGTGCTGATGTGATCCGCATCGAACCGCCGCCCGGAGTCGACCCCAATGAGGCCATGTTCGCGGCCAATCGCAAGGGCGGGGACTTTCAGAACATCAACCGCAACAAGCGCTCGATGACGCTCAACCTCAAGAAGCCGGGCGCCTATGAGGTGCTGATGCGCCTGGTCAAGCAGGCCGATGTGCTGATTGAAAACTGGCGGCCCGATGTCAAGGCCAAGCTTGGCCTGGACTATGAGACGCTCTCGAAAGTCAATCCGCGTCTGGTGCTGGCCAGTATCTCGGGCTTCGGTCAGGACGGACCCTATGCCGGACGTCCGGGCTTTGACCAGATCATTCAGGGCATGGGCGGGTTGATGTCCGTCACCGGCCACCCAGGCGGCGGGCCGGTGCGCGCCGGTTTGGCCATGGCCGACATGAGCGCGGGACTGTACTGCGCACTGGGCATTTTGACCGCCCTGCTCGAGCGTGAGGTCTCGGGCAGGGGCCAGTGGGTGCATGCCTCGCTGCTGCATTCGCAGATCGCGATGATGGACTTTCAGGTAGCCCGCTGCATCAATGACGGCGATCTGCCGGTGCAAGTGGGCAACGACCATCCGACCAGCAGCCCGATGGGGCTGTTCGAGGGCAGCGACGGATGCTTCAATCTGGGCGCCTCGGGCGAGGGCAGCTGGCAGCGCATGTGCCACTTGCTGGGAAGAACCGAATGGCTCACCGACCCCGAGTACCTGGACGAGCCGCTGCGGGTGAAAAACCGCGCCCGGCTCAATGCCGAACTGGCCGAGGTTTTCCGCCACCGACCCGTGGCTTTCTGGATCGAACAGCTCAATGCGGCCGGCGTGCCCGCCGGCCCCGTCTACACCGTGCCCGAGATGATGCAAGACCCACAAGTGCAGCACCTACAGGTGACGGCGCCCCTGCGCACCTCGTTTGGTCAGGACATGCTCTACATCACGCCGCCAGTCACCCTGGAGCGTACCCCCGGCCAGGTGGTGGCGCCGGCGCCCAACTGGGGCGAACACACCGACGAGGTGCTGCGCGAGGCCGGCTATGCACCGGCAGAGATTGAGGACTTCCACGCACGGGGGGTGGTCTGAGCATGGGACAGGTGCTGCATCAGATCGAGGGCCATGTGGCCACTGTCGTGCTGGCCAATGAGGCCAAGTACAACGCGATGAGCCTGGGCATGTGGCGCGACCTGGCGGCGCTGCTCGAACGCCTGCGCAGCGATTCCTCGGTGCGGGTGCTGCTGCTGCGCGGTCAGGGCGACCGGGCCTTTGTCTCCGGGGCCGATATCTCGGAATTTGAGCAGCAGCGCAGCAGCCCAGACGGGGTGGCTGCCTACGACCGCGCTGTGGATGAAGCTCAAACCGCGCTGGCGGCCTTCCCAAGACCGGTGATCGCCGCCATCAGCGGCATTTGTTTCGGGGGTGGCTTGGGTCTGGCGCTGAGCTGCGATCTGCGCTACTGCAGCACCGGCTCGCGCTTTCGAATGCCTGCGGCACGCCTGGGCCTGGGTTACGCCTGGCGCGGCATGAAATCGCTGGTGCACGCGCTCGGACCGATGAATGCGGCCGAGGCCTTCTACACCGCGCGCATTTACGACGCGCCCGCGGCGCAAGCCCTGGGCGTGGTGCAGTCGGTGCACGAGGACGTGTTCGCCTACGCCAGAGACACATCGCAACTGATTGCTGCCAATGCGCCCCTGACGCTGGCGGCAGCCAAGCAGGCCCTGATCCAGCTGCGTGATCGAGATGGCCCGGCCGATGCGCCGGCCGTCGATGCGGCCGTGCAAGCGTGCTTTGCCAGCGAAGACTATGCCGAGGGACGACGCGCCTTTGCCGAAAAACGTGCGCCCCGCTTTCAGGGACGATAGACCGAAGGAGAACGCATGAACCTGCAAGGTCAAACCATCCTGATCACCGGCGCCTCCGCGGGCATCGGCCGTGCCACTGCGGTGCAGCTGGCCCAGCAGGGCGCGCACATCATTGCGCTGGGCCGAAGGCAGGACGCGCTTGAGGCGCTGGCCCAGTCATTGCCGACCGGACGGGTGCGCACGCTCGCAGGTGATCTGAACGACGAGGCTTTTGTGCAGCGCATCGAAGCTCTGGCACCCGAAGTCGATGCCTTTGTCAACAACGCAGGGGTGCTGCGCTACGCGCCCATCCTCGAACTCTCGCCGCAGGACTGCAGCTGGATGTTCCAGACCAATGTGCTGGCGGCCCTGCGAGTCACCCAGGCAATTGCCCGGGCCATGGTGGCCAAGCGCAAGGGGCATATCGTCTTCATGTCCTCGATCGCCGCTCGCGAGGTCTACAAGCTGGCCTCGGTCTATTGCGCCACCAAGCATGCCTTGTCGGCGCTGGCTCGGTCCTTTCGCATCGAACTGCAGGCGCACGGCATCAAGGTCACCGAAGTGGCCCCCGGCATGGTCGACACCGAGATCCGCGCCGGCAGCACCCATCCTGATGTGCTGGCCTCAGTGGCCAATCGCAAATTCCAGGCACTCACCGCCGACGAAGTGGCGCAGGCGGTGGTCTATGCCCTAAACGCCAACCCCAATTGCTGCCCCGACCTGATCGAGCTGCGCCCGCAAGGCTCGGCCTGAAGCCCCACCCCCAGGAGACTGAACATGGCCACTCGCAAGACCCCCGCTGCAAGCCAGACCGCCCAAGCCAGCCGCAAGGCGACGCCGGCCCGCTCGCCCAAAGCGGCAGCGGCAAGCACCCGCGCGGCAAAGACCACGGCAGTGACCCCAGCTGCACCCCGCAGGCGCAAGGCGCCCACCGCCAAACCCGGGAAACCGCCCAAGATCGTGTGGAAGCCACAGAGCTTCGTGGCCACGCATCTGAAGGATGCGCAGTTCAAGACCGGCCTGCGCTCCTACGCCGCCTATCGGGACCTGCTGATGGACAAGGCGACCGGCGGAGCCGTCCAGGCGCACGTGATCCGGCTGCTGGGCAAATGCGACCCCAAAGTGGTGACGATTCCACACTACCACGACGTGCAGTTCCAGATGCTCTACATGCTCAAGGGCTGGATGATCGGCGAGTACGAGGGTGCCGGCCGCGTCAAGATGACCGCCGGCTCCTGCTGGATACAACCGGCGGGCATTCGCCACCAGGTGATCGATTATTCGGACGGCTGCGAAATGCTCGAAATCATTTTGCCGGCGCAGTTCGAGACGGTCGAGCTGTGAACGCCAGCGCCCCGCCAATGTCTGCACAGGAGATGCCATGAAAAAACCCGCCAATCTGAGCCTGCTCAGCCTGATCATTCCGGCCATCGTGATTGCGATCTGGCAGGTGGTGGGCAGCCGTCCCGGCATGCAGGCCATGGTGCCCAGCCCGACCTTGGTGCTCGACGCCTGGTACGACTGGATTTTCGGCAAAGCCGGTGGCATGAGCCTGAACCCGTATCTGGGGACCTGGTGGTCCAACGTGGAGTATTCGTCGGTCAGGGTGATCCAGGGCTTTGCTCTGGCGATGGTGATCGGCATTCCGCTGGGCCTGATGATCGGCTGGAACCGCTTGGTGGCCACCATGGCCGATCCGATGGTTCAAGTGCTGCGCCCGATCCCGATCACCGCGTGGCTGCCGTTTTCGATTGCCGTCTTCGGTATCCGCGACCTGGGTTCGATCTCGCTGATCTTTGTAGGCGGTTTCTTCGCCATCGTGGTCAACACCACACAGGGCGCGCGCGACGTTGACAAGAATCTGATGCGCGCCGCGCGCATGATGGGCGCATCATCCTGGACGCTGCTGCGGCGGGTGGTGTTCCCGGCTGCGCTGCCCAATATCTTCACCGGAATGCGCATCGGCCTGGGCATCGCCTGGACTGCCGTGGTGGCTGCCGAAATGGTGGCGGTGAAGTCGGGCCTGGGCTACGTGCTGTGGGATGCCTACTATGTGGGCCGCATGGACATCGTGCTGGCCGACATGGCCTCTATCGGACTGATGGGCTATGTCAGCGACCGGCTGATCGTGCTTATCGAACGTCGGGTGCTGCGCTGGCGCCTGCTGCAAAACCACTGAAACCCGGGGCATCAGATCATGTCGCACATTCACATTGACCAGGTCTACAAAACCTACCCCGGTGACCCGCCAGTCGAGGCGCTCAAGGACATCCGTCTGGATATTGCTCCGGGAGAATTTGCCGCTTTGCTCGGACCCTCGGGCTGTGGCAAGTCCACTCTGCTCAATCTGGTGGCCAGCTTCGAGCCGCTGACCTCGGGCACCCTGACCGTCGACGGCCGGGCGGTTCAGGCGCCAGGACCAGACCGCGGCGTGGTGTTTCAGGAGGCGGCACTGTTCCCCTGGCTGAGCGTCTGGGAAAACGTGGTCTTCGGACCCAAGGCCCAGGGACAGTCCCCGGCCGACTACAAGGACCGCGCCGAGGAGATGCTGGCCTTGGTGGGGTTGAGCGATTTCAAGAACCACTTGCCCATCCAGCTCTCAGGCGGCATGCGTCAGCGTGTGGGCATCGCCCGTGTGCTCACCTTAGGCTCGAAGGTGCTGCTGATGGATGAGCCCTTTGGCGCACTCGATGCGCAAACCCGCCTGTCGATGCAGGAGTTGCTGCTTTCGGTGTGGGACAAGCTCAAGCCGACCGTGATCTTCGTGACGCACGATATCGATGAGGCGCTGTTCCTGTCGGATACGGTGCATGTGATGTCGGCGCGCCCGGGGCGCATCGAGACCACTCTGAAAGTCAATCTGGAGCGCCCGCGCAGCATCGATGTGACCGCGACGGCGGCCTTCAATGAGATGAAGCTGTCCATCCTGCACACCATCCGTGGCCACTGAAACGCAGCGCCCAGAAAAAAGCCGGCCCGTGGGCCGGCTAGATGAGCTTGCCTGCGCCTTAGCGACGGCCGCGAATTTCGCGTGCGATGCTGTCGTCGTAGAGCTCAGCGGCCTGACGGGTCACATCGGTCTGGATCACGCCCTGCTTGAAGGACGCCTCGGCCAGACGCGCCACCTGCTCGCGGTCAAGAATACCGCCGAGCTTGATGAGCTTGTGAGACTCGCGGGTGACTTCCAACGGCAAACCGGTGTACTGGGAGTAGGTGTTCATGAACAAGTTGGGGTCTTTGGCCAACCGCTCTTCTGCATTGAGGTAGGCCCACAGGAACCGGCGGATCACCTCCCGGCGCTTGGAATAAGCCTCGCCCGAGGCAGCGAGCAAACCCAGCTCGGAGCCGACAGCCTTGGACTTGCTGTAATCCACCAGATTGGTCGCGAAGTAGGCGGCGCCCTCAGCCACCACGCCGGACTCAAAGGGCTCCCAACTCAAGATGGCGTCCACATCGCCGCGCTTGAGCGCCTGCACAAAAGCTGTGCCGCCGCCCTGCACATTGATGGCCTGGAAGGTGTTGTAGGGAATATTGTTTTCCACCAGGGTCATGGCCCAGGCAAACCAGACCGCCGAGCCGGGGGCCACAGCAACTCGCTTGCCCTTGAGGTCATTCCAGTTGTTGATGGTCACGCCCTTACGTACCACCAGATACTTGGGCGAGGTGGCCACGCCAGTCAGCCCGATGATGTTGCGCGAACCCTGGCTGGCGGCAATGGCCAGGTCGGCCGGTCCGACCACGGTCACATCCACCGAATTGGACAAGAGCGCAGTGCGGGCATCGGCATAACGCACGAACTCAGCGCGCTTGACGTCGATGTTCATCTTCTTGAGTTCTTCTTCCACCAGATGCAGAGGGGAGACATGCCCCACCTTCACATAGCCGATGGTGATGGTCTCCCGGGTCGGCATGGGCGCGGGCATGGGACCAATGGCCATGGCCGACTGAACCAGCCCAACCAGACCCAGCAGCGCTGCAGACAGGGTGCGTGCAGAAAACATGAAAAGCTCCTTGCAGGTTTGAGAAAAAGGAAGCGGGACCCTGGCAGGCAGGGAACTCACTTGCGCTCAAGCCGTAGTCTGCCCCTGAGCAGACCCGGGCGTCCGAGGGCCGGCGCAATACCCCTCGACTGCACTCCAGCCCTGCCCCGCGCCCGGGACGAAGCGGCCGCAGCCCCTAAGATCGATTGCGTACAAATAATTGGTATACACATTTATGGCTAACCCTCGCATCCCCTATCGTTTCTCCAATGATGGCCCGGCGCTGTTGCCGGCCGGTGACAAGTCCATCCTGGTGCATCTGGTGGTCAACGTCGAACACTGGCAGTTCGAGGCCAGCATGCCACGCACCATCATCACGCCACCGCATGGCAAGGAAACCATCCCCGATGTGCCCAACTTCAGCTGGGCCGACTACGGCATGCGGGCCGGACTGCCGCGCATCCTCCAGGCCATCACTTCGCGAGGCCTGCCCGCCTCCACCAGCTTCAACGCCGGGGTGATTCATGCCTACCCGCGCGCGGCTCAGGCCATGCACGAGGCCGGTTGGGAATTCATCGGGCACGGGGTGCACCAGAAAGCCCTCAATCATGCCGATGGCGAAGAAGCCCTGATCGTCACCGCGCTGGACATGATCGAGGGATTGACCGGCACCCGGCCCCGCGGCTGGCTCAGCCCCGGCCTGCGCGAATCGTTTGACACCCCGGAAATCCTCAAGCGACAGGGCGTGGAATATGTCTGCGACTGGGTGGTCGACGATGTCCCGCGCTGGATGCAGACCCGCGAGGGCCCGCTTCTGTCAGTGCCGTATAACGTCGAGGTCAACGACTCCATCATTTATGCGGTGGAAAAACACAGCTCGCCGGAGATGTACCTGCGGCTAGAGAACACCCTGCGACTGTTCGAGCGCGAGGCCCAGCATCACCCGAGGGTGCTGGCCATCGGCCTGCATCCGCACCTCATTGGCGTGCCCCATCGGTTTGAATACCTCGAGCGCATGCTCGATCTGTTGATGACGTCGCCTCAGGTGACTTTCATGACGGGCAGCCAGATTGCCGACTGGTACATGGGCCAAGTGCCGCCACCGCAGGCCTGACCTCTCACTGACCCACAAGGACCTCCATGGATCTGCAACTCAAGGACCGGCGGGTGCTGGTCACCGGCGGCTCGCGCGGCATCGGTTTAACCATTGCGCTGGCTTTCGCTCGCGAAGGTGCGCACCCAATACTGGTGGCTCGCGAGCAAGCCAACCTGGACAGGGCCGTGGCCACTTTCGAGCGCGCCGGTCATCCCCGCCCGCAAGCCGTGCTGATGGACCTGTCGGTCTCCGGCTCTTCAGAAGCCCTGCAGCAGCAGGTGGGTGAGATCGACATTCTGATTAACAACGCGGGCGCCATACCAGGCGGCGATCTTCAGGCGGTCCATGAGGCGCGCTGGCGCCAGGCCTGGGAACTCAAAGTGCTGGGCTACATCAACATGACGCGGGTCTTTTTGCCCGCCATGCAGTCCCGGGGCTCGGGCGTGATCTGCAACATCATCGGACTGGCCGGCGCCATGCCGCGGGCTGACTACATCTGCGGCTCCACCGGTAACGCGGCCCTGATGGCCTTCACGAACGCCATTGGTGGCGACAGCCTGAAAAAAGGCGTGCGCGTCTTCGGCATCAATCCGGCGCCCACCCGCAGCGATCGGATGCAGGGCCTGCTGGAGCAGCAGGCGGCGCAGCGGCTGGGCGATGCCACGCGTTGGCACGAACTGACCGGCCGCTACCCGCTGGGTCGCCTGGCTGAGCCCAGCGAAATCGCCGAACTGGCGGTGTTCTGTTCATCGCCGCTGTGCAGTTATCTCAGCGGCTCGGTCATCAACGTTGAAGGAGGGCAGATGTACACCACATCTGCAAACTGAATCCATGCGGTCTTACGAATTTCCAGAGCTGCGCGAAGGCGTGCGGCAGGTCGTCAGTCAGTTCGATTCGCGCTACTGGCAAGAGGTGGACGAGGCGCGGGCCTTCCCCGAGAAATTTGTCACGGCCCTCACCGAGGCTGGGTGGCTGTCAGGGCTG
Source organism: uncultured Polaromonas sp. (assembly GCA_964488145.1). Lineage (GTDB taxonomy): Bacteria > Pseudomonadota > Gammaproteobacteria > Burkholderiales > Burkholderiaceae_C > Polaromonas. The sequence continues at coordinate 42,987 of CAZATV010000010.1, read as the reverse complement.
ATTCCCGAAGAATATGGCGGATCAGGTCTGTCGCTGACCGAGGCCAGCGTGGTGATGGAAGAGATCAACCGCGCGGGTGGTAATTCCGGGGCCTGCCACGGCCAGATGTATGTGATGGGCTGCGTCGTGCGGCATGGTTCGGAGCAGCAGAAGAAAGACCTGCTGCCACGCATTGCCAGCGGCCAGATTCGCATGCAATCCATGGCCGTGACCGAGCCGACCACCGGCAGCGACACGACCAAACTCAAAACCAGTGCCATGCGCAAGGGCGACCGCTACGTGGTCAATGGGCAGAAGGTCTGGACGTCACGTCTTCAGCACTCCGACTACATGCTGCTGCTGGCGCGCACCACCCCGCTGGCGGAGGTACAGAAGAAAAGCGAGGGTCTGTCGGTGTTTTTGGTGGACCTGCGTGAGGCGGTGGGCAAGAGCATCACCGTGCGACCGATTCGCAACATGGTCAACCATGAAACCAACGAAATCTTTATCGACAACCTTGAGATTCCGGTGGAAAACCGGATCGGCGAGGAGGGCAAAGGACTCAAGTACATCCTCGATGGGCTCAATGCGGAACGCATTCTGATCGCGGCCGAATGCATCGGCGATGGACACTGGTTTGTCGATCGGGCCAAAACCTATGCCCAGGAACGCATGGTGTTCGATCGCCCGATTGGCAAGAACCAAGGGATTCAGTTCCCGATCGCGCGAGCCCATGTGAATGTGGAGGCGGCCAGCCTGATGCGCTGGCGCGCCTGCGAGTTGTTCGACGCCGGCCAGCCCTGCGGTGCCGAGGCCAATATGTCCAAGCTGCTCGCAGCCGACGCCTCCTGGGAGGCCGCCAATGTCTGCCTGCAAACACACGGCGGCTTTGGATTTGCAGCCGAATACGATATCGAACGCAAGTTCCGCGAGACGCGCCTGTACCAGGTAGCGCCCATCTCTACCAACATGATCCTGTCCTACATTGGCGAGCATGTGCTGGGCATGCCGCGCTCTTACTGAAAGCCCGCCATGAGCCAAGCGCCTTTGCAAGACTGGGTCGGTCGCACGCAGACGCTGGTCGAAACATTGACCGAGGTGCCCTTGCGCCAGATGGCCGCGCTGATGAACGATGGGGCACGGATGCGTGAGCCGCTGCGACCCGGGCCCCTGCCGGCCGGATGGCACTGGCTGTTCTTCAACCCGATCCAGGTACAAAGCCTGCTGGGGCCCGACGGACACCCCGAGCGCGGCGACTTCCTGCCCCCAGTGGCCTTGCCCCGGCGCATGTGGGCCGGCAGCCGTCTGCGGTGGCAGCGCGATTTCGAAGCTGGCATGCGGGTGCACAAATCGTCGACCATCCTCAAGGTCACCGAAAAAACCGGGCGCAGCGGCCAGATGGTGTTTGTTACCGTAGGGCACCACTATGCCGACGCAGAGGGCGAGATCCTGTACGAGGAGCACGATATCGTCTACCGGGAAGCGGCCACCGAGGCTGAAAACCAGATCCTCAGCGAACTCGCGGCACAAGTGCGTGCGGGCCAGCACGACTTCGAGCGCAAGGGCCAAGTCACCGTACCTTGGCACTGCGATCCGGTGGCGCTGTTCCGCTACTCAGCCGCCACCTTCAACGGCCACCGCATCCACTATGACGTGGACTATTGCCGACAGGTCGAGGGCTACCCGGGCCTGGTGGTGCACGGCCCCCTGCTGGCCACCCTGCTGATGCACCTGGTGCAGACCCAGGTGGCTCCTGGGCGATCCCTGGCGAGCTTTGAGTTTCGGGCGCTTAAACCCACTTTTGACATCGCTGGCTTTCATCTGCATGCCGCGCCCGATGCCGAAGGCTTGCAGGTCTGGACCACCAACAACCTCGGCCAGGTTGGTGTCGATGGCCGCATCACTGTGCGTTAGCACGATGCTGCCCGTCAGTTATCTGTTCGTACCGGCCACACGCTGCGAGCGTGTGGCCAAGGCGGTGGCTGCCGGCGCGCACGCCGTCATCGTGGATCTGGAGGACGCGGTCGACCCCGGGCAGAAGAGCGAAGCCCGGGCGCAATTGGCCCGTCAACTGCCAACCTTCGGTACAGCCCTCAAGCCTTGGGTGCGCATCAATGCACGGGGCACGCCCTGGCTTGAAGAAGACCTGGCACTGGTGGCCGAGGCGGGCTCTCAGCTGGCAGGGATCATGCTGCCCAAAACCGAGAGCCCGGACGATCTGGCCGCTGTACAGGCTCGCACCGGTCTACCCCTGATCGCGCTGGTCGAGTCGGCCCGCGGCCTGGCCAGCCTGGGGGCGATCGGCCGTCATGCAAGCCTGCATCGCATGGCTTTTGGCTCGGCCGATCTGGCGCGCGACCTGGGCTGCGAGGACAGCTGGGACACTCTGGTCCACGCCCGACAGGCCATGGTGCTGCACAACGCGGCGTGCGGTCTGCCTGCACCGATCGACGGCGTGAGCTTTGTGCTGGATCAGCCTGCGCCCGTGCGGGAGGACGCCGCACGGGCGGCGCGCCACGGCTTTGGTGCCAAGCTGTGCATTCATCCGTCACAGATTGGCCCGACCCACGAGGGGTTTGCGCCCTCGGCTGCGCAACTGGAGTGGGCGCGAACCGTGGCGGCCGCCGAAGGTAGCGGCGCGCAGCGCCTGCACGGGCAGATGATCGACCGCCCGGTCATCGAGCGCGCAAAACAAATCCTGGCTCGACAGATTTCTTGAACACCATGCAAGCCTCTTCCCTCCCCGTGATCGTGGTTGGTGCCGGACCGGTGGGTCTGCTGTGCGCACTGGAGCTGGCGCGCCGGCAGGTGCCTGTGACCGTTCTGGAGACCGAGCCCTCGACCACCCTGGACCTGCGCGCCGGCACCTTTCACCCGCCGACGCTGGAAATGCTGCGGCCCGAGGGCGTGGCCGATGCCATGCTGGAGGCCGGCATCAAGGTCCGTCACTGGCAGTCTCGCGACCGCGAGTACGGGCTGATTGCGCAATGGGACCTGGATCTGCTCAAGAACGACACGCCCTACCCCTTTCGTCTGCATCTGGAGCAGCACCGGCTCACGCCTATCCTGCTGGAAAAGCTGCAGGCCTACCGCCACGCACAGGTTCTGTTTGGCCACGAATTTCTCGAATTAACACAAACCGACGCAGGTGTGCGAGCCACCGTCCGCCACGCTCAAGGCTTGTTACAGCTTGAGGGTTGTTATCTCATTGGCGCCGATGGCGGCCGCAGCGCGGTGCGAAAGAGCGCTGGCATCGAGTTTGATGGCTACACCTGGCCCGAGCGTTACACCGTGGTCAGTACACGATTTGACTTTGAGCCCCTGGGCTATGCCGACAACGCCTACATCAGCGATCCGCAGCGCTGGCTGGCCTTCTTCCGCATGCCCGATGCCGGGCCGCCGGGACTGTGGCGCATGACGATGCCCGTCACCGACGAACTGAGCGACGAGGAGGTGCTGGCACCGGCCTTTGCACACCAGGCCATCAACCGCATCATCGGGGCACCGGCTGAAAGCACTTATCCGATCGTGCACCAGAGTGTTTACCGGGTGCATCAGCGCGTGGCCAACCGCTTTCGCGCCGGACGCGTCTTGCTGGCCGGCGACTCGGCCCATGTCAACAACCCTCTGGGGGGCTTCGGCCTCAACAGCGGCATTCACGATGCGGTCAACCTCGGCGAAAAACTCGCCCGCGTCTGTCTGGGTCAGGCCCACGAGGACTTGCTGGGCCTCTATGAGCGACAGCGCCGCGCGGTCGCCATTGAATATGTGCAGAACCTGTCCGTCAAGAACAAGAAAAACCTGGAAGAGAAAGATCTATCGGCCCGGCTGGCCCGCTTTGAGGAGCTGCGGCAAACCGTGGCTGACCCCGCCAAGGCGCGCGCCTATTTGCTGATGTCCTCCATGATCAACAGCATCGCCCGAGCCAATGCCATTACCTGATGGCTCTTTGAGGAGGTACGCATGAGCATCGAACAGCGAAACCCCAGCACCGACAGCCTGGCCACCCGAGCCAAGGTCGCTGTGGTGGTGCCAGCCACCAACACGGTGGTTCAGCCCGAAATGGAGGCCATGCGGCCGCCGGGCGTGACCAACCATGTCACCCGCATGCGTCTGCCGCCCCGTCCTTACGATGACCAGGAGGCCTACCAGCGAGCGCTGCGCACTGAAAAGGGCGAGCTGGAGGAGGCCTTGGAGCTGGTGCTGCTGTGCGAGCCGCATGTAGTCGCTCACGGCCATTCGATTCACTCGTTTCGGGGGGACGGGGAGCAGGCGCTGGCCGAAGAACAAAGACTTGAAAAGCTCAGCGGCATTCCCTTCATTACCCCCTCGCGGGCGGTACTTGCGGGCCTGGAGGCCATCGGACGGCCCAAGCGCATCGCGGTGCTCACGCCCTATTGGCCACCAGCCGACGAAATGATTGCTGCGTTTTTCACCGCTTGCGGCTACGAAGTGGTCGGTACGCACGGCCTTAAATCCACCGGGCCGACAGCGGTGGCGCGCTTCGGTTCCGAACAGATCCTGCAAGGCTTCGATACGGTGGACAGGCCCGAGGCCGAGGTGCTGGTGCATGTGGGCACCAACCTGCCCGTGTCAGCACTGACGCCGACGATTGAGCAGCGGCGGGGCAAGCCGCTGATCGGCGTGAACGTGGCGACCTATTGGCTGGCCCTGCGCAGACTGGGCATCCAGGACCCCCTGCCGGGCATGGGCCTGTTGGCCGAAAAGTACTGAGCCCCCAGCGGGCCGCATCGCCACGGGGGCGCGGTCCCCACACTGCCGATGCGGATTTGCGATAGGCCGAGTGGGAGCGCCGACCTCGGCGAGAGGGAATACACCTCCCCCGACGGCAGAGGCCTTGGCAGCCCTTCCTACAATGCCGCCATGACCTTCCTCGAAAAGCTCGCTGGGGCCGAGCGCCTGCACCGCTCCATGTTGTGTGTGGGCCTGGATCCCGAGCCGTCGCGCTTACCCGGGCGACTCAAGGGCGATGCCCACAAGATCTACGACTTTTGCGCTGCCATCGTCGATGCCACGGCCGATCTGGTCTCGAGCTTCAAGCCGCAGATCGCCTACTTTGCCGCCCATCGGGCCGAAGGCCAGCTCGAACGACTGATGGAACACATGCGCCGGGTGGCGCCTGAGGTGCCCATCATCCTCGACGCCAAGCGCGGCGACATCGGCTCAACCGCCGAACAGTACGCCAAGGAAGCCTTCGAGCGCTACGGGGCCGACGCGGTCACGCTCTCGCCCTTCATGGGTTTTGACTCGGTGCAGCCCTATCTGAAGTACGAGGGCAAAGGTGCCTTTTTGTTGTGCCGCACCTCCAACCCCGGCGGCGACGACCTGCAGAACCAGCGTCTGGCCTCGGTGGATGGCCAGCCCCTGCTGTATGAACACGTGGCCCGCCTGGCGCAAGGCCCATGGAACCTCAACGGTCAGCTCGGCTTGGTGGTCGGTGCCACCTATCCCGCTGAAATCGAACGGGTACGGCAGGTTGCACCGCATGCCCCGCTGCTGATTCCAGGCGTAGGGGCGCAAGGCGGTGACGCAGTGGCCACAGTGAAGGCCGGCTGGCGGGGTAGGGCCGATGGCAGCAGCGCAGGGCCGATCATCGTCAACTCATCGCGTGCAATTCTGTATGCCTCCAGCGGCGACGATTACGCCGAAGCTGCGCGCCGCGCCGCGCAAGCCACGCGCGACACGCTGGAGGCGGCCAAGCGGGCCTGAGTCTGGGCACCTTCGCTGAAGGCCATCGCCGCGAGAGTGCGGCACCCACATCCCCTGGCCCGCTGCCCCCTTTACGAACATCGCCTCGGCGCGAGGGGCCTTGCCATGCAAAGCCCCTGTGCCTGTCCCTGAAAAGACACGTCGACGTCGCGCTCAACCCTAAACTTTCCCGCGCAAGGCCTCGTCGGGCTGTCGTCAAACGGATTCTTCGCCTCAGCCGCATGAAGCTCGATCAGGTTATCAATCTCCACGACTTCCAGGCACTTGCCCGCAGGCGCCTGCCGCGCATGGCCTTCGACTTCATTGAGGGAGGCGCCGACGACGAGCTGGGTTTGCGAGACAACCGACTAGCCTTTGAACGCTGGCGATTGTTGCCGCGTTTTTTGGTCGACGTCAGCCAACGCGATGTGTCGGTGGAGTTGTTCGGACGGCGTTACAGCACACCGATCGGTATTTCACCGATGGGCTTGGCCGGTCTGTTCAGATCGGGCGCAGACGCGATGATGGCCGAGGCGGCAGCTCATCACAATCTGCCCTTCATCATGTCGGGCTCCAGCAATGAATCGCTGGAGACCGCCGCCCGTCTGGCGCCGGACCACGCTTGGTTTCAGATTTATCTGACGGCTGACGAAAAAATCAATCAGCATTTGGTCGGCCGTGCGCACGATGCCGGGCTGGGGGTACTGGTGGTCACGGTGGACGTCACCGTCAACTCAAACCGTGAGCGTAACCGACGCAATGGCTTCGTACGTCCCTTCCGCTTGACGCCCGCCATCGTGATGCAAGCCCTTCTACACCCGGGCTGGGCTTTGCACTATCTCCGAAGTGGAGGGCACCCGATGATGCAGAACTGGCAGCCCTATGCGGCCGCGGGCGCCAGTGCCAACGAGGTGGCCGACCTGTTCGCTCGGCTCACGCCCACCCCTGGTTCTACATGGCGCACGCTGGAACAAGTGCGGCGCTGGTGGCCAGGCAAGTTGCTGGTCAAGGGCGTGCTGCATCCGGAGGATGCGCGGCGCTCGGTCTCCTTGGGCAGCGACGGACTTATCGTTTCCAACCATGGGGCGCGTCAGTTGGATCGTTCGGTCTCACCCCTGGAGATGTTGCCCGAGATTCATGCGGCCGTTCCCGATACGCCACTCATCCTTGACAGCGGCGTCCGCCGTGGCAGCGATATCGTGATCGCCCGCTGCCTGGGTGCGCGATTGGCCCTCTGCGGTCGCCCCATGATGTATGCCGTGGCTGCAGCTGGCGGCCCGGGGGTTGGCAAGGCCATTGAACTGATTCATAACGAAGTGGACAAGGTGTTGGCGCAACTGGGTTGCCCGCGCTTTGAAGATCTGAGCACGGACTACCTGCGAGGCGCCTGAGGAGCGTCAGGGTCTGTAGCCTGGCCCCGCTGTCACTGAAGTAACCACTCAATCCATTAGGGAGGATTCTCATGAACATTTCAAGAAGGCTATTTCATCGCCGGGCGGTCTGGACAACGGCCGGCGCTTTGCTGGGCTCGTCCGGTGTTGCCCACGCTCAATCAGGCTACCCCCAGCGCTCGGTTCGGCTGGTAGTGCCTTTTCCGCCAGGGTCCGGATCGGATGTGGCTGCGCGTGTTGTCAGTCAGCATTTATCGAACAGCCTGGGTCAAAGCTTTGTCGTTGACAACAAGCCGGGGGCGGCCGGCAACATTGGCGCCATGGAAGTGGTGCGTGCGGCGCCGGATGGCTACACGCTGTTCTTTGGTTCAAGCTCTTCGCTGGCGGCCAATGTGTCACTGCTCAAGACCATGCCCTATGACCCGGCCAAGGACCTGACACCTGTCGCAGGCATCGCCGACAGCGTGACCGCCCTGATTGTGCGCAGCAATCATCCGGCGAAGAATCTTGCGGAGTTTGTGGCCTGGGTCAAGCAAAGGCCCGGCAAGGTCAACGCCAGTTATGGCTCATCGAGCACGCAAATCAGTCTAGCCATGCTCAACAAGGTGGCCGGCCTTGATGTGACGGGAGTCCCCTATCGGGGAACGCCGCTGGCGGTCAACGATCTGCTTTCGGGCGCGGTGGACTTCACCTTTGCCGACCTCGGCAGCGTGCTGTCGCATATCAAGGCGGGCACGCTGCGTGGCATCGGGCTGACCACGCCTAAGCGCAGCAGTATGGTCGACTGGCCTCCGATTGCCGATACGTATCCGGCCTATGAAGACATCACCGGATGGATTGCCCTGGCCGGTCCGCCGGGCTTGCCCAAGGACATTGCCGAGCGCCTGAGTACCGCGGTGCAGCAGGCTTTACAACAGGCTGAGGTGAGGAACCGATTGGCCTTTTTTGGGCTCTCGCCGATGCCGATGCCGCCCGATGCCTTGCGCGGCTTCATACAAAGCGAGATCCCTAAATGGGCGCGATTGGCCAAGACGGCCAACATACAGCCTGAGTAGGGCTGCCGAAAAATCGCGCGGGCGGTGGGGCTCCCACGGGGATTGAGCGGCCGCCCCCTCAAGCCAGCAGTCGTTTGAGGTATCGCCCCGTGTGGCTGGCGGGGTTGGCCGCCAGTTGCTCGGGGGTGCCTGTGCCCACGATGGTGCCACCGCCAGCGCCGCCTTCGGGGCCGAGGTCGATCAGCCAGTCAGCGGTCTTGATCACATCAAGGTTGTGCTCGATCACCACGATGGTATTGCCGGCATCGCGCAGTTGATGCAGCACCTTGAGCAGCAAATCGATATCGGCAAAGTGCAGGCCGGTGGTGGGCTCGTCCAGGATATAGAGGGTGCGGCCGGTGTCGCGCTTGGACAGCTCAAGCGCCAGTTTGACGCGCTGCGCCTCGCCGCCTGAGAGCGTGGTGGCCGACTGGCCCAGCTTGACATAGCTCAGGCCCACGTCGAGCAGGGTTTGCAGCTTGCGCAGGATATGCGGCTGGGCGTTGAAGAATTCGGCAGCGGCCTCAACCGTGAGGTCCAGAATCTCGGCGATGTTGCGGCCCCGGTAGGTGATCTCCAGCGTTTCGCGGTTGTAACGCTTGCCGTGGCAGACATCACAAGGCACATACACATCGGGCAAGAAATGCATTTCCACCTTGACCATGCCGTCGCCCTGGCAGGCCTCACAGCGGCCACCGGCGACATTGAAGGAAAAGCGCCCCGGCCCATAGCCGCGCTCCTTGGCTGCGTTCATCTCGGCCATGAGTTCGCGTATGGGCGTGAACAAGCCGGTGTAAGTGGCCGGGTTGCTTCTCGGGGTACGACCAATCGGCGATTGGTCGACATTGATGACCTTGTCGAAATGCTCCAGCCCCTCCAGGGCCTCGTGCGGCGCCGGCTCTTCATGGGCGCGGTAGAGGTGGCGCGCCACGGCGGCATAGAGCGTGTCATTGACCAGGGTGGACTTGCCTGAGCCAGAAACACCCGTCACACAGGTGAACAAGCCCACGGGAAAGTCCACCGTCACCTGTTTCAGGTTGTGGCCGCTGGCCCCCTCAATGCGCAGCTTTTGAAGCGCCGAGGCCGGTGCGGCTGGCACCGCGGCCGCCAACCAGGGCGTGCGCCGCCTGGGCACGGCGATGCGCTGCGCGCCGCTGAGATAGCGGCCGGTCAGGGACTGCGCTTGGGCAGCCACCTCATCGCACGTGCCCTGTGCCACCACCCGCCCGCCATGAATGCCCGCCCCGGGCCCCATGTCGATCACATGGTCTGCAGCGCGGATCATGTCTTCATCATGCTCGACCACCAGCACGCTGTTACCCAGATCGCGCAGGTGGCGCAGCGTGGCAATCAGGCGATCGTTGTCGCGCTGGTGCAGACCGATGCTGGGCTCATCGAGCACGTACATCACGCCCGTTAAACCCGAGCCGATCTGACTGGCCAGCCGTATGCGCTGGGACTCGCCGCCGGAGAGGGTGTCGGCACTGCGGTCCAGGCTGAGGTAGTTAAGCCCGACATCGTTGAGAAACTTCAGCCGCTGCGCGATCTCGCGCACCACCTTGTTGGCAATCTCAGCCTTGGCACCTTGCAACTGCAGGCCCTGGAAATACTCGTGGGCCTCACGTAAGGTGATGTGACCGATTTCGTAGATGGCCTTGCGGCTGCCGTCCCCGGCATCCACCAGAAACACGTGCCGCGCCTGCGAACGCAGACGGGTGCCCTGGCAGTCGGGGCAGGGGCGCAGACTGCGATAGCGGCCCAGGTCCTCGCGCACCACTGAAGAATCGGTGTCGCGCCAGCGGCGCTCAAAGTTGGGAATGATGCCCTCGAAGCTGTGCTTCTTGTTGACCTTGCGGCCAGCCTTCTCGCCCGACTCCATGACATAGCTGAAGCGGATTTCCTCGGGTCCCGAGCCATACAGCACCACCTCCTGAACCGGCGCCGGCAAAGACTCAAAAGGTTGCTCTGCATCAAAGCCATAGTGGCGGGCCAGGCTTTCGATGAGGGCAAAGTAGTAGCCGTTACGCCGGTCCCATCCCTTGATGGCGCCGCTGGCCAGGCTGAGGCTGGGAAAGGCGACCACGCGTGCCGGATCAAAGAACTCGCTGTGGCCCAAGCCATCGCAACTGGGGCAAGCCCCGACGGGCGAATTGAAAGAGAACAGACGCGGCTCCATCTCGGGCAGAGCGTAGTCGCACAGAGGGCAGGCAAAGCGAGCGCTGAACCAGTGCTCGGCTTTTTGTGCCGGCGCATCCAGATCGAGGGCCAGGGCCTTGCCGTCGGTGAGCGCCAGGGCCGCCTCGAAACTTTCGGCCAGCCGCTGTCGCTGGGGGTCCTGGTGCTCCGATGAAGCACGCACCCTGAGGCGATCAATCACCACATCGATGTTGTGCTTTTCATTTTTCTTCAGCCGCGGCAGCGCCTGCGCCTCGACGATCTGTCCGTCCACACGAAAGCGAACATAGCCGCGTGCCTGCATCTGCTCGAACAGGTCGACAAACTCACCCTTGCGCTCTCGCACGACCGGCGCCAGGATCATCAGACGGGTGCCCTCCGGCCAAGCCAGAACGCCATCAACCATTTCGGCCACACTCTGCGATTGCAGAGGCAGCTGATGCTCAGGGCAAAACGGGGTACCAGCCCGGGCGAAAAGCAGGCGCAGGTAGTCATGAATCTCGGTGACCGTGCCGACGGTGGATCGCGGGTTGTGCGAGGCGGCCTTCTGCTCAATCGAGATGGCAGGACTCAGGCCCTCGATCAGGTCGACATCGGGCTTGTCCATCAGCTGCAGGAACTGTCGAGCGTAGGTGGACAGGCTTTCCACGTAGCGCCGCTGGCCTTCAGCGTACAGGGTGTCAAAGGCCAGGGAGGATTTGCCTGAACCCGACAGGCCGGTGATCACCACCAACTGATTGCGGGGAATGTCCAGGTCCACACCTTTGAGGTTGTGGGTCCGCGCGCCCCGCACACTGATGCGCTGAGCGGCCAGAACCTGGCCCAGGTATTTGCTGTCGGAAGGGGTGTTCATTGGGAAAGTGCGGGGCAACCGAGCATCATAAGCGGCCTGGCGCCCAAGCGCACACAGGGGCTCGCATCGGGTGCCGGTGGCGCTGGCCGGATCCCAAGCCGCCCTCAATTCAAGCGGCAGCGAAGGCCAAACGCGTACGATCTACGGCGATGCCCCCGACCGGTTTGCCCTGCAGCTGGAAGGGTCCGTAAGCCCATCGCCTCTCAACCCATCGTGCAGGAGGCCCACCCCATGAGCCCTTCCCAGGATCTTGATCGCTTCGTGCAGGCGCAAGCCGACGTCTGGGCGCAGGCACTGCAGGAAGTACGCGAAGGACGCAAACGCACGCATTGGATGTGGTTCATCTATCCTCAGCTTCGGGGCCTGGGCCGAAGCGCCACGGCGCAGCATTATGGGTTGGTCAACCTTGCCGAAGCACGCGCCTATGCCAACCACGAAGTCCTCGGGTCTCGACTGGCTCAAGCCATCGACGCGGTGTTGCTGGGGCCAGAGCCCAAGATGGCAAGCCTGTTTGGACCCGTCGATGCCATCAAGCTGCAGTCGTGCCTGACCCTGTTTGAGCACTTGCCGCCCCTGAGCCACCGCTGCAAATCGGCCCTGGACAGGTTCTACCAGGGCCGGCGCGATCAGCTGACCTTGGAGCTTTTGGAGCGAGAGCCGGACCAGGTCTGAGCATGCCCGCGAGCGAGCCCATCTGGGGACAGAGGTTCGATCCGCCGCGGCTGGCGCAGGGGGCCGCGGACCGGCTGCATCGGCGAGCTTCAGCCCAGAAACATGTTCAGCGCCACCAGCGCCAGAAAGGCTGCGAACAGTTTCTGCAGCAGTCGCCGGTCCATCCGCTGAGACAGGCGGGCACCCCAGTTCGCAAAAAACAGGCTCGCGGCACTGATGCCCAGAAAGGCCCACACATGGACGTAGCCCCAGGCCTGGTCATTGGACGGGCCAATCAAGCCAAACCCCAGAGCACCGATCAGAGAAATGGGCATGGCAATAGCGGAGCTGACCACCACCGCATGGCGCATGTCCACGCCGCGGAACACCAAGTAGGGCACGGTCATGGCCCCACCGCTGACACCCAGCAGGGTGGAGACATGACCAATGAATGCGCCCGCACCCATGAGCTCTGCCCTTCTGGGCATTTCCACGCGGGCAACCGCTGACTGCTGCCACAGCATGGTCAGGCAGGTCAGGGCTGCAAAAACACCAAAGCCGGCACGCAGCCCATCGGTCGAAGCCCAGGAAGCCACCCAGACCGCGCCCACCGAGCCTGCGCTGACCGCTGCGGCCAGCCAAGCCAATCGCTTCAATTGAAGCCTACCGGCTCTCCAATGGGTCCATGAGCTGGTGACCGAGGTCACCACCACGCAGGCCAGCGATGTGGCCACCGCGAAGTGCATGGCCTGCGCACCCAATACAGGATCGTCACGCCACAAGAAGTACAGCGTGGGTACGATGATCAATCCACCGCCCACCCCAAACAGTCCCGCCGTAAAACCGCCAGCCGCGCCGGCCAGCACAATCAAAAGGGCCAGCTGAGTCATGCGGGCAAGGGCTCAAAGCGGCCCAGTCGGCTGCGCCACATGCCCAGGCCCTCGGTGTCTTGCCAACCAAAATCTTTGACCTGCCCGATCAAGATGTAGTGATCACCGGCGTCGACCTGTTGATATAGCTTGCAGTCAAACCAGGCCAAAGCATGGGTCAGGCGCAGACGCCCGCTGTCTTGCCGATGAACCGGGACCCCCGCGAATCGCGCGCTCATGTCTCCAGATGAAAACTGGCGGGCCAGATGCGCCTGGGGCTGAGAGAGGATGCTGACCGAAAACCCCCCCGAGCCCAGGAAGGCTTGCAAGCTGTTAGACGCTTTGCGAATGCTCCAAAGCACCAAACGCGGCTCCAGGGAAACAGAAGAGAAGGAGTTGCAGGTCATTGCCCAGTCCGCGTCCTGCCAGCGGGTGGCGACGACCGTGACCCCGGTTGCAAAACAGGACAGGGCCTTGCGGTAGTCAGCAGGATCGGTCGCAGAAACATTTTGCGCCGAAGAAAGAACGGGAGAAGGCGTCATGGGGGAAGGTTGGAGCATACGGATTAGGGGACCTCGTGTCCTAGAGCCAGTTCGTAGAGCTCAAACCAGGTTTGCCGATCCATGGGAACCTGTACGCTACGGGCAAAGGCGCCGATACGATCCAGTCGGTTACTGCCCATCACTGGAATCACCCGGCCCGGATGATGCAACAACCAGGCAACGGCCACCGCCGAGGCATCCGTCTGACTGGATTTCGCCAGCTGTTCGAGTTTGTCTAGCAATCGCGAGGATGCCGGGCCTTGCGCCGATTCCTGCACAAACAGACGGCCTCCACCCAATGGCGACCAGGCCATCACCGGCATGTGGTGGGTTTGCGCATGAGCCATCTGCCCGTTGGTCAATGGCGCCACATGCAAGAGGCTCAGCTCAATCTGATGGATCTGCAGCCGATGTTTCATGCGTGACTGCAGAAGATCGACATCCCAAGGCTGGTAATTGGAAACCCCCACCCCCCTGACCTTGCCAGAGTCGATCAGGCCATCCAGGCAGGCCCCCAGGGCCTGCGCATCACACAGAGGGTCAGGCCGGTGAATGAGCAAAAGGTCGATGACTTCAACGCCCAAACGCTGCAGTGACCGCTCGACACTGGCGGTGACATGGGTCGGTGTGGTGTCGTAGTGCTTGACCCGGGTCTGCGGCCATTGAGCCGACAGCAGCATGATGTCGGTCTTGGTGACGATTTCGATCTGGTCGCGGAGGGAGGGACGCGCCCTGATGGCCTGGCCAAACAGGGCCTCGCAGCTGTAATCGCCATAAATATCGGCGTGATCAAAGGTGCTGATGCCCTGCGCCAGACAGGCATCGATGCGGGCCAAATTCGCGTTGACGCTGGTGTCATGGGCCTCGGCAAGACGCCACAAACCATAGGCGATTTGGCTCAGGCTGCGGCCATTGGGTAAGGAAATTCGGTTCATGAAGGAGCTTTGATCTGATCTTGCGGTCAACGTCTGACGCCGACGCCTAGGGGCGTGGCCGGCTCTGCTGCTGGAATGCGCCCGTACGCCTGGGCCAACGATACCGTCTTGAGCTGCGGCAGCACCTTGGTGCCGAAGATCTCACACTCTTGCAGGTGCGGGTAGCCGGAAAAAATGAAGGCCCGGATGCCCATCTTCATGTAGTCGTGGATCTCGGAGAGGACCTGGTCAACACTTCCGACCAGGGCGGCACCACACCCACTTCGGGCCAGACCCACACCCGACCACAAATGCGGCTCGATATAGCCCTCTTCGTCGGCGACTTCACGATTGGCGCTCTGCAGGGCCACTCCGAGGCTGGTGGCATCGAGGGCACGGTTGCGAATTTCACGCCCCTTGTCCACACTGAGCCGTGACAGCAGATGCCGAGCGTACTCGCGCGCCTCTGCCTGCGTATCGCGCACGATCATGTGGACCCGCAAGCCATAGTCCAGGATCCGGCCATATTTTTCAGCCTGCGCGTGCACATCGCGCATGCGCTGCGCCAGCACCGGCTTGGGCTCGGGCCACATCAGGTAGGTGTCGCAGTGGGCCCCACAAAGAGCCAGGGCGTCCGGGCTGTATCCCCCGAAATAAAGCAGGGGGCCGCCCTGGGTCTGGTACGGCTTGACCGGATCGGTGGTGAGTCCTTTGAACTGATAGATCTGGCCTTCATAGTTGATTTCGTCAGCCGTCCAGGCCTGCTTGAGAATCTCCACCACCTCCCAGCTGCGGCGATAGCGATAGGCGCTGTCGGCGCGCTCCCCGGGGAAATCGGAGGAAATCACATTGAGGGTCAAGCGCCCCTGCATCATGTGATCGAGGGTGGCCACCGTTCGGGCCAACATGATGGGATGGAGTTCACCGCATCGAATGGCCGCCAGCATGTTCATGCGCTTGACCTGCGGTGCCATGGCAGCTACGAAGCTCAGTGTGTCCTGGCCCACCTGATAGGACGAGGGACAAAGGATGTTGCGAAAACCCAGCTCGTCAGCGCGTTTGGCAATGCGGCTGGTATTGGCCCAGTTGCTGCGAAGGTCTCCTTCTGGAAAGCCCAGAAAGCGGTAATCATCTGAGCAAAGAGGGGCAAACCAGGCGACCTCTGCGCCTTCGATATCAGCCCCTCGGATGGGTACAAGACTCATGGAATTTACGAAAAAGTTGGAGTAAATGAATTGTATATGAATTCGGGTTTGCCGCCTCCGGGTTTCTACTGACCTCTGCTGCCTTTGTCATACTAAGCCATGGAACCAATAAGGGCTGCGCCACCGCTACCGGTTTACTTGCAGATTGCCGAATTGCTGGCCCGCCAGATCAAGGCCGGTTACTGGCATCAGGGCGAGAGACTGCCCACCGAGGCTGACCTGGCCCAGCGACTGGATGTCGCCATCGGCACGCTGCGCAAGGCGCTGGCCCTGCTGGCCGAGCAGGGCGTGCTCGAGCGTATCCAGGGCTCGGGCACCTATGTCCGCAAAACCGCCGGAACGCGGCAAATCTACGAGTTGTTTAGGCTGGAGCTGACCACCGGTCCGGGTCTGCCGACCGCTGAAGTGCTCGATGTCGAGCGCATGCCGCGGCCCCAAGAGGTGCCCCCCCTAGGTGCATCCCCAAAGTCAGCGCTGTGGAGGGTTCGTCGACTGCGCTACCTCAGCCAAGTGCCGGTTGCCCTCGAAGAAATCTGGTTTTCCGCCAGCCAGCTCGAAAGGCTGACAGCGGCCGAGTTGGGCGATTCGATGTACCTTTTCTACCAGACACAATTGAAGCTGTGGATCGCCCGCGTGGAAGACCGAATCGCGGCGCGACCTGCGCCGCCCTGGGCCCGTCGCCCCTTCCAACCCACCCCTGGACAGACCACCGGGTTTATCGAGCGCCTGTCCTGGACCGCCAACAATGAATTGGCCGAGTACTCTCACACCTGGTTTGATCCGGCGATCTGCCGCTATTGTTCGCGGCTGAGCCAGTAGTCCCAACCCTCAGACGGCTTGCGCCGACGGTCAGCGGGGGCCCGCTGAGGCCGCCTTGAGCGCGCTGACCGCCGCATCCCAGGCGGCTAGCTTTTCCGAGGCTTGGTCGCGCGGCATGCGCGGCTCGAAAACGCGGTCTATCGCCAGACGATTGCGCAGATCGCCGGGCTGCGCAAACAGACCGGCCTGCAAGCCCGCCAGCAGGGCCGCGCCCAGCGCAGTGGTCTCCACCGTCTTGGGCCGCAGCACCGGCAAGCCCAGAAAGTCGGCCTGCATCTGCATCAGGAGATTGTTGGCACTGGCGCCGCCATCAACGCGCAGGGCCTGGACCTCCAGGCCGTTGAGGTGCCTCGCATCGGCCTGCATGGCCTGCAGCAGGACGGCGCTTTGCAGCGCAATACTCTCCAGTGCAGCTCGCGCGATGTGAGCCGCAGTGCTGCCCCGCGTGAGGCCCTGGATACTGCCGCGTACATGGGGCAGCCAGTAAGGAGCGCCCAGGCCGGCGAAGGCGGGTACCACCACCACACCCCCGGTGTCACCCACCGAAGCGGCCAAAGACTCCACGTCGCTGCTTCGCTCGATGACCCTGAGTCCATCGCGCAGCCACTGCACCACCGCCCCCCCGATGAATACGCTACCTTCAAGCGCATAGGCTGGCGCAGCCTGCGCATCCAGACGGGCCGCACAGGTGGTGATCAATCCGTTGACGCTCACGGGCGCATCAAAGCCGGTGTGCATCAGCATGAAGCAGCCAGTGCCATAGGTGTTCTTGACATCGCCGGGGCTCAAGCAGGCCTGCCCCAACAAGGCGGCCTGCTGATCGCCAGCCACGCCGCCGATGCGAAGTCCCGCCGAACCTTCCTCGAGCAGGCCGGCCTGCACCCGGCCAAAGTCAGCAACGGAAGGCAAGACCTCGGGCAGCAGGCTGCCCGGTACATCAAAAAGATCGAGCAATTCCTGGTCCCACTGGCCGGTATGGATATTGAGCAACAGGGTGCGGCTGGCATTGCTGATGTCGGTCACGTGCCGGCCACCTGTGAGCTGCCATATCAGCCAGGTATCGATGGTGCCAAAAGCCAGCTCGCCCGCTCGGGCCCGGTCTCGCGCACCGGGTACATGGTCGAGCATCCACCGCAGTTTGGTGGCTGAAAAATAGGGGTCCAGCCGCAGTCCGGTTCTCTCTCGCACCAGCCTCTCCTGACCCTGCTCGCGCAGGGACTGACACAAAGGCTCGGTCCGTCGGTCCTGCCAGACGATGGCATTGCACAGGGGCTCGCCGGTGCGCCGGCTCCACAAGACTGTAGTCTCGCGCTGATTGGTGATGCCGATGGCGGCCAGGTCGGTCGACCGCAGGCCCGCCTTGTTCAGGGCCTGCCGAGCGGTGTCCATTTGCGTACGCCAGATCTCCAAGGGGTTGTGCTCAACCCAACCCGGCTGGGGGTAGATTTGCTCGAACTCCTGCTGGGCCATCGCCACAACACTTCCGTCTTCGCGAAACACAAGAGCCCTTGAGCTGGTCGTGCCCTGATCAAGGGCCATGAGGAATTGAGGCGCAGTCATTTCAGTCGTCCGACAAAAAATCCATCAGCTTTGCGCGATCACGCAGCGTACATCGTGCTCGTG
The DNA here is from genome assembly GCA_964488145.1 of uncultured Polaromonas sp. GTDB lineage: Bacteria > Pseudomonadota > Gammaproteobacteria > Burkholderiales > Burkholderiaceae_C > Polaromonas. The sequence goes on along the minus strand of CAZATV010000010.1, from coordinate 25,223 downwards.
CAGAAGTCGTTCAAAAGAAGGCTCCAGCGGAGCGTCCGTGAAAAGAGTGTGTACCTCTCGGAGAGAGGCCATTTCAATCATGGCCGGTCGACCAAACTTGCTCGCATCGGCCACCAGCCAGACCTGGCGCGAACGCTCGACGATGGCCCGCGCCACCATCACCTCACGCATGTCAAAGTCCCGCAGCGTGCCGTCAGTATCGATTCCGCTGATACCGATCAGACCGATATCGACCTTGAACTGCCGGATGAAGGAAAGCGCCGCCTCGCCCACCACGCCTAGATCTTCGTGGCGCACCGTACCGCCGGCCACCACCACCTCGCAGCCGGCATTGGCGCTCAGCGTCCGCGCGACATGCAGATTGTTGGTCACCACCCGCAAACCCTGGTGATGTAGCAATTCGCTGGCCACGGCCTCGACTGTCGTTCCGATGTTCATGAACAGACTGCTGCCGGTCGGAATCAGGGAGGCCACCTTGCGGGCGATCCGCTGCTTGGCCAACGCATGAGCACGCTGGCGCTCGGCATAGGCTGTGTTGCGACTGCCGCTGTCAATGCACCTGACGCCCCCATGAAATCTTTCCAGCGCACCGGCCTCAGTCAGCCGCTGGATGTCTCGGCGAACCGTCTGCAAGGTGGTCTTGAACTGCTGGGCCAGAGCCTCGGTTCTGAGGGCACCGTGCTCACGAACTGCCTGCAAGATGGCGAGCTGTCTGGGATTGAGGGCCATGGTGTGAAAGGGCGCGAATCGGGAGGGCGCGATCCAAAAATGATCGGTTCAAGCATAAGCGAAAACGATCATTTTTCTCAAATAAGGGCTATAAGCAACAAAACAATCATAAAATACTCACTTAATGTGATCTTAAGTGATGCGATCTGACTTGACAGCGTGGGCCCGCAGCCAGCAAGACTTGGACGTGCTGGTCATCGGAGGGGGGGCCACCGGGCTAGGCGTGGCCGTGCATGCAGCACTGGAAGGCCGGCGCCTGGCTCTGGTGGAAGCGCGCGACTTTGCCTGCGGCACCTCATCGAGGTCGACCAAGCTGCTTCACGGTGGGGTTCGCTATCTTGCGCAGGGCCGGGTTCGGCTGGTGCGCGAAGCCCTGCGCGAGCGTGCGGTGGTGCTGGGACTGGCGCCGCATCTGGCGCAGCCCCTGCCCTTCGTGGTCGCCGAGGAAAGCTGGGGCTCGTGGGTCGTCTCCGCCTGGGGCCTGAAGCTTTACCACTGGCTGTCGGGCCGGCTGAGCCTGGGCGGCACCCATTGGCTGGGCCGGCAAGCCATGCGCCGCCTGTTACCCAGCCTGCACCGCGTCGTCGCGGGTGTGCGCTACTGGGACGGCCAATTCGATGATGCCCGGCTGGCACTGGCCTTGGCCCAGACAGCCAGCGCAGGCGGTGCCTCGTTGCGCAACCATACCCGGGTGGTTGGTTTGAGCCCCCATGCGCAGGGCTGGACCGTGATTCTCGAAGATGCCTTGACCGGCGGATATGCGCAAATCCATGCGCGCTGCATCGTCAATGCCGCGGGGGTGTGGGTCGATCAGGTACGCGGGCTGGTCCTGGGCCGCCCCAAGGAACAGCCGACCTTCAGCCGCCCGCTGGTTCGACCCAGTCAAGGGGTGCACTTGGTCGTCAGCCGGCAGACCTTGCCGCTGAGCGCGGCCGTACTGGTACCCCGAACCTCAGATGGGCGGGTGCTGTTCGCGGTCCCCTGGCTAGGAGCCACCCTCATCGGCACCACCGACACGCCACGGAAGGACGCCCCCCTGGAGCCGCGGCCCTTGATGTCGGAGCTGACGTTCCTCCTGGAGGAAACGCACCAATCACTGGGCGTGAAGCTCACCCCCGATCAGATTCAAAGCGTATGGGTTGGACTGCGGCCCCTGGTTGAGTCAGGAGGCCAGAACGCAGAAGCGACGGCATCGATGTCGCGTGAGCACCTCATCGTCCGCGAAGCGCCCGGGTTGATCACGGTTACCGGCGGCAAATGGACCACCTACAGGGCCATGGCCGAGGAAGTTATGCGCGCGCTCGTAACGGCCGGAGATTTGCCGCCGCCACAGCGCGAGGCACAGACGAAGCACCACCGCCTATGGGGTGCGCCACCGCAAGGCACAAGCCCCACGAGCTTGCAAGAGGCGCCTGGGCTGCACCTGCTCGGCAGCGCTGCCGAGCAGGTCGCTGCGATGCCCGGGCACCAGGTGCATCTGGGTATGGGCTTGACCGAATCGCTGGTTCGCTACAGCGCCCGAAACGAATGGGCCATCACCGTCGAGGACATGCTGGCTCGCCGCTGGCGGGCACTGTTTTTGGACGCTCGGGCCGCGCAGGCGATGGCCCCCCGGGTCGCTGAACTGCTGCAGGAAGAAACCGGGCAGGACCCCCAGCTATCGCGCTTTTTATTGCTGTGCGAGCAATACAGAATAGACGTCCACCTCAGAGCGCACGGAAAACCTTCTCAAGGCGCTCAAGACCTCTGAGATCCACGGAGAAAACACTTGACCCCCAGTTCTTCCAACACGGTTCGTTACGGCATCATCGGCTGCGGCATGATGGGCCAGGAGCACCTGCGCAATATTGCGCTCCTGCCGGGCGCCCGAGTCACCCACATTTTTGAGCCCGACGATGCCATGGCCGCAGCCAGCCTGGCTTTGGCACCGGGCGCCCGGAGAGCGGCCAGCCACATTGCGGTGGTGACATCGCCCGATGTGGACTGCCTACTCATTGCAAGCCCCAACTTCCGACACGCCGAGCAATTGCGAGACATCGCCTCCTTGCGGCCACTGCCCGTGCTGCTGGAAAAGCCCGCCTGCACTGACCTGGCTGACGTTCGCGCGCTGGCCGAGCTCGGGCGCCACTATCAGGCGCCGATCTGGGTGGCGATGGAATACCGCTATATGCCTCCCGTCTCGCGATTGACGGAGGAGGTTCACAGCGCAGCCGCCATTGGGCCGGCCACCCTGCTCTCGATACGCGAGCATCGCTTTCCCTTTCTGGTCAAGGTGGGCGACTGGAACCGCTTCAACCGCTACACGGGCGGTACTCTGGTGGAAAAGTGCTGTCACTTCTTCGACCTGATGCGGCACATGACCCGTAGCGACCCGATTCGCGTGTACGCCTCTGCCTCCGCGGCGCACAACCACCTCGCCGAGCGTTACCCGGAAGGCACGCCCGACATTCTGGATAACGCCTACGTCGTGGTGGACTTCGCCAGCGGCCAGCGCGCCATGCTCGAACTTTGCATGTTTGCCGAAGGGGCTCGCTATCAAGAGGAGATCTCGGTGGTTGGCCCCTTAGGAAAGGCCGAATGCTTTGTCCCCGGTCCGGGACGTTTCTGGCCTGCGCACCTTGGCGAGCCGCCCATCCCCAAAGTCGTGATCAGCCCGCGCCAGCCCAAGGGCCCGCGGGAGCTCGATGTACCTGTCGATCCCGTGGCTCTGGCAGCTGGCGACCACAATGGGTCAACCTTCTACCAGCATCAGCGGTTCAATGCGGTGGTTCGGGGAGAGGGCCGAGTGGAAGTGACCCTGAAGGACGGCCTGGCTGCGGTCGTCATGGGCCTTGCAGCGCAAGAGTCGGCGCGTACCGGCCAGGCCGTCAGCCTCACGGACGGCGCCTACGCTTTGGGGCCTATTCTGGACTGAGTCGGCCTGAAACAGGCTATGGGCGGTCTTGCCGCACTGAAGCGCAGGTTGGCAAGGGGCGCACTGGAGAGTGCGGCCGTGCCGGGCGCACAAAAAAAAATCTACCGGCCCATAGGCCGGTAGATCAGGCTCAAGCGAGTGGATCAGCTTTTCTCACAAGCCGATACAGCGGCCTTGGTCGCCTTCAGAAGCGCATCTCCGTTCTTTGCAGTGAATTGCTCAACCACACTTTCAGAGGCCTTCACAAACTGCTTACGCTCTTCGGCTGTCGGGGTGTAGATCTTGCCGCCGGCCTTGGCAAAGAGGTCGTAGGCGGCCTTTTCCCGCTCCTTGGGAACACGCAAGGTGGCTTCGCGCATGGCCGCAAAACCTGCATCCAATGCCTTTCGCTGCTCCGGCGTTGCCTTGCTGTAGACGCCGTTGTTCATCCACCAGAAAGAGATCATGTACTGATGGCGATCGATGGTCATGTTCTTGACGAATTCATGAAACTTCATGCTGGTGATGTCATTGACCGAATTCATCGTGCCCTGAACCACGTTAGTCGCCAGGGAGGTGTAGACCTCGGGCCAGGCGATGGGCGTTGGCGTTCCGCCCAGGGCGCGAATAAAGGCCTGCGCAGTGGGCGCAGCAGTTGAACGGATCTTCAAGCCTTTGAAGTCGGCAATGTTCTTGACCTGTTTGTTGGTGGTCGCGATGTTGCGCCAGCCACCGGTATTGCCAATCGTCATCAGACGAACGTTGGGGCTTTTCTTGAGGTACAGGTCACGCACCTGCCCCATCAGGTTACCGCCCAGGGCACACTCGGCAACTTTGTCATCCCGGTACATGTAAGGGAGATCGAGGGCCTGAATTTCCGGCAGGATGGCCGCCGGGCCGTCGGCAGTGGTTTGAAACACCTGGATCAGGTTGGAGGACAAGGCCTCCAGGCATTCGGTCGAGTTGTTGCAGAGCTGCCCGCCCGAGAAAATCGTGACCTTGATTTTGCCCTTGGACTCAGCCTCGACCACCTTTTTGAAGGCAACCGCGCCATCGTAGTCTTCGTCCTTGTCGTTGGACAAGTGAACCAGGTTGAGCTCCATGGCCGCTGCAGGCAGAGCCGCAGCGCCCATCAGGCAGGCCACGCTGGCTGCGACCAGCGTTTTGAGCGAAGCACGAAGTTTCATGGGAAGTTTTCTCCTAAATAAAGCCAAGCATTTTTGGCACAACCATGGAAATCCATGGGACATAACAGAGCAGCAGCAAGACCAGCACATGAACCAGAAGGAATGGCCATATCTTCTTGACGATCGTCTCGATCTTTTCGCCACTCACAGATGAGGACACGAAGAGGACCAAGCCCATGGGAGGCGTAATGAGTCCAATGGACATGTTGACGCACATCACCACCGCGAAATGCAGGGGATCAACACCTACAGCCTCGAGAACCGGCGACAGGATGGGACCGAGAATCAGAATGGCCGGCCCCGCATCGAGCAGCATGCCCACGATGAACAGCATGACGTTGATGAGGAAGAGCAGCAGGTATTTGTTGTCCGACCAGGACACCATGGCCGAGGCCACCTGCTGCGGCATACCGGAAATGCTGACCACCGTGGAGAAGGCGACGGCAGCACCCACCATGAACAGAACGATGCCTGTGCCCTTGGCGGTCTCATACAGCAGCTCGGGCAAATGCGACCACTTGACGGTCTTGAGCACAAACATGCCGATGACCAAAGCGTACAAAACAGCGATGACGGCCGCCTCTGTTGGGGTGAAATAGCCGGAGAAGATGCCCCCAAGCAAAATGACCGGCATCAGCAGAGTCCAGACGGCCCCTTTGGTGGCTTTCCAGCGCTCGGGCCAGGTGGCCTTCTGCGCATCCTGCGGCAGGTTCCAGCGCTTGGCCATCAGAGCAGCCGTCAGCATCATGGCGCCACCGAAGACGATGCCGGGCAGCATGCCCGCGGCAAAGAGGGCGCCCACGGACTGATTCATCACGAAGGCATAGAGGATCATCAAGCCCGACGGAGGAATGATGGGTCCCAGGACAGCAGCGGCGGCTACGACCGCTGCCGCGAAGGAGCGCTGATAGCCTGCCTTGGTCATGGCCGGTATGAGCATCTTGCCCAGGGCGGAGCAGTCCGCCACCGCCGAGCCGGAGATGCCGGAGAAGATCATGGCCGACACCACCGTCACCTGAACCAGCCCCGCACGGAGGTGGCCGACAAAGGCGCGCGCAAACTCCACAAGACTGGCCGTGATACCGGCCTTGTTCATGATCTCGCCGGCGAGCATGAAGAAGGGAACTGCCAGAAGCGGGAAGGAAGCCACCCCGTTGTAGAGGCGGGGCATCAAGAGCTTGAACATCATTTCCTTGTCGCCGGCAGACAACCCAATGGCGGGCGCCATGAGCAGGACAAAAGCAATGGGGACCCCGACCCCCATCAGGATGATGAATGACCAAAACAGGCTGACGGCAATGACGGACATGCGATTCCTCTAGTTTTTTTGGTGTTTACAGATGCTCGACCTGTATGGCGGCGTCGAAGACATGAAGACGTTCAGGCTGTCCGCGCTTTTGCAAGCTGTGCCGAACCAGAAGGACGATCGTGTTTTGAACGTAGGCAACGGACATCAGGGCAAAGCTGATGGGGATGGCGATGTAGACCCACCCCCGATCCAGCCAGGGAAGCGTGGTCGCCATGGTTCCTGAGCCCGAGATGTAAAAGATCGTCCCGTAATAGACGCAGGCGACAGAGGTCACCAGACAGCACAAATTGATGAAGATCTGCATTGGGAACTTAAGCGCTCCCATGCGGTCCAGAAACATATCCAGCAAGGTGTGCAAGTTCCGATAGCTGGCAATCGGCAACACCGCAAAAGTCATGTAGACCATCAAAAAGAGAGAAGCCTCTTCAGTCCAGGAGAAGGGCTCGACACCAGGGATGACTCGCGAGGCCACCTGAATCACGGCCACCAGGCACATGAGGCTGATGGTGACCAAGGCGATCCAACGGCACACCCTCATGGCCCAGCCAAGCGGGGTGTTGATCGTTTTTATCAGGGTTAACGCCAATCCAGGCTCAACGGATGGAGGTTTCATAGTTAGTTCTTTTGTCATCTAAAAAGATACATCAATAGTAGATGATTAGCCCTTAATAGATTGCTATCGTTTGTTCTTACGGGTTAACCCTTGGCCCTCGAAATTTGCGCTTATGCCCGCGCGCGCATCTCTCTTTGTGCAAGGCAAATTCACCGCGAGCGGTGGGGCGTCGAGGGCAAGCAGCTGGCGCATCCCGGCTCGGCGCCCGCCCAAACCCGCTCGAAGAAAGGGCCCCGCGTTCGAGACGGCGAGGTCGCCGGTGTAGCCCGCCGCGTCGACTTGATCCAGCGGCTTTCGGGGGAGAAAAATCTATCGCCTATCGGCGTCGGCCAGCTGCCGCACAAAGGCAGCCGCCCTGAATCCATCGGCGAGCGTCATCACGTGACCGCCCGTTCGCGGACGGAATTGCAGGCGCTCCGGAAACTCACGCCACCGGGGTGCAAGGTGGTCCACCATGTACCGGGTGCCCTTGGGGTTGGCGCAAAGATCGTGGCGGGCCTGCAAGATGCAAAGACCCCTCGGCGCTATCGAACGGAGCCAAGAGAAGAAAGGGGCGTCCGATCGGATCAGGGCCTGCTGCACCTGCGGCCGTGCAGCGCGGGGAGCCCACCCGTAAGAAAAGGCCTGTACCCACTGCAGCCGCGTTTCCCCGCCCGGGGTAGTCCGCCCCAGGGATGCGGCGCCTGCCGTACCGCTGCCATGAAAGACCACCGCATCCACCAGAGCGGACCCTGAGGCGGCCAGCAATGCAGCCTCACTGCCGCGAGCGTGCCCGACCACACGAGGCCAAGCCATACGCAAGCACCCTTGCACCCTACAGGTTTACCTGCTTGGATCTGCCCTTGAAAAAGGGTATACCCGTGATTCTGTCGTGTTTAAACCCCATCGATCCACGGATCTATCCCAGCCGCAGGCCTGACCCAAAGGCGGCCGTGACGGCTTCCCGCTGAGTCCCCATCTTTGGCCATGAATTACAGTCATGCTCCATGTTTGGGATTCTGGCTCGAACGCCTTCTGACGCACAGACCACCCTTTCCAACCCCTGAGGAGACATTCATGAAGAAAAGAAAGATCCAACAAATTGCGGCTGTCGCCGGATTGTGGTGCGCCATCGGCCTGGCACAAGCCAACGAGGTGCGCGTGATGTGCTACCAGGATGGCATCGAATGTGAAGTCACGGCCGAGCTGGCCAAGCGTTTTGAGGCCCAAAATCCGGGCATCAAGATCGTGATTGACACCGTGCCCTACAAGACCATCGTGGAGCAGCTCCCGGTGCAATTGGCCGCGGGACAAGGCCCGGATATCGCTCGAGTGACCGATCTGGGCGGCCTTTCAAAGCATTACCTGGACATCTCGCGGAACTTAAAGAACCGCAAGTACATGGACGAAAACTTCGGCGCGACCGCCCCCTGGCTGCGTCCTTCGGCCACGGACAAAGGCATTTATGGCTTTATGTCTCAATTGACGATGACTGGCCCCTTTGTGAACAAGACCCTGTTCGAGCAGGCCAAGGTTGCCATGCCGGGGCCCAAGGCCACCTGGGACGAATGGATGGAGGCTGCTCGCCGGGTTGCGCGCGCCACCCAGACGAAAGCAGCCGTGGCCTGGGACCGCTCAGGACACCGCTTCGCAGGACCGGCCATCAGCTATGGGGCGAAGATCTTCGACGCCAAGGGCGAGCCGGTGATTGATGCAGGCTATAAGACCGCAGTGACCAAGTTCGTGAATTGGCACAAAGACGGGTTCATGATGCGGGAAGTATGGGCCGGCTCTGGCGGCTCCACCTACGCCTCGTCCATCGACGAATTCATCAACGGCAACGTCGTGATGGTGCTGGCCGGCAGCTGGCAAATTGGAAATCTGCAAAAGAAGGTTGGTAACAACTTCGACTGGGTGGCCGTACCGAACCCCTGCGGCCCGGCCGCCTGCTCGGGCATTCCGGGCGGGGCTGCTTGGGTGGCCCTCAAGACCAGCAAAGCCCCCAGGGAAACCGCTGCTTTCCTGGAGTTTCTGGCCTCAGAGCCCGCCTATGCCGAATTCACGGCGCGCACCAACAACATTCCCGCGCACGCAGGCCTGGCCAAAAAAGGGGTGAACTACGCGAATGCGGACGCGGCCTCCAAGGCGGCGCTGGGGACTTTCAGCGCCGGTGTGGCCAATCTGGCGCCGGTGGCCTATCAGTTCCAAGGCTATCGGTTCAACCGGGCCATCATGCTGCCCACCGTCACCCGCGTGACCCAGGCGATCGTTGGCGAGGTCACCATTGACGATGCCGTGAACAAAATCAACGCCGACATGATCGACGCCATCAAGCAAGCGCAGAAGTAAATCCAGTCCAGCCCCCAAAGGGCTGCGGTCGGGCCGATCCGGCTCGACCGGCCTCGCTGCAGTCGCATGCCGCCAACATTAGGGGCATGGGGCAGACTGAACTGGCTCCATGAAGTTTCTGGCTTTTTTCTTTAACTTGCTCGAGCCCCTGTTCCGCCTGGGGCAGCGAGTGCTTGGCGTACGCAATCTCGCCTGGCTGTTCGTGGCCCCCAACCTGATCGTGTTCGGGGTGTTTTGTTTCTTGCCAATCCTGATCAACGGAATCTACGCGGTCACGGGCGGCGTCAACCTGCTGCCTTCGCAGCGCCCCTACACGGGCGCCGAAAACTTCCGCATCCTGTTCGAGTGCAGCAACTATCTCGACATCTCCACTTGCCGCAAGGACATTTTCTGGCGCGCCATCTTGAACACGCTGAAATTCAGTGTGATTCAAGTGGGGCTGATGGTTCTCTTTTCCCTGATCACCGCACTGGTGCTGAACCGAAAAATCGTCGGCCGGGGTTTCTGGCGCGGTGTGTTTTTCTACCCCGTCCTGCTCTCGCCCGTGGTGGTCGCCTTGATCTGGAAATGGCTGCTGCAAAGTCAGGGCGCCTTCAATGCGGGACTGGTCGCTGCCGGCCTGGAGCCGGTGGAGTGGTTGACCCAGGCGGGCCCGGCCTTCTTCTGGTCGGTGTTTATCTCTATCTGGGCGCATATGGGGTTCTACACCCTGATCCTGTTGGCAGGACTGCAAGCCATCCCCAAAGATCTTTATGAAGCAGCCGAAATGGACCGCGCGACCGCCTGGCGCACCCTGACCCGCATCACCTTGCCTCTTCTGCTGCCCAATCTGGTTGTGGTCCTGGTTCTGGCTGCGATCCGGGCGGTGCAGGTCTTCGACGAAGTGTTTGTCCTGACCGGCGGCGGGCCCGGATCTGCCACCACCTTTATCGTTCAGTTCATCTACCAGACCGGCTTTTCCGAGCAGATTCACCTCTACGGACTGGCGGCTGCCGCCTCGCTGGCCCTGGCGGCCTTTCTGATCGTGCTGACGCTGGCTCAGCTGCGGCTGACCCGCGCTAGCGATCTCGGGTCAAAGGCAAAATAAATGCCGATCCTTCAGTTCCTAACCCGCACACGGGGCCGACACCGCTTGCACTGGACCGATGTGCTGAGCTATGTCTATCTCGGTCTTGGCTTGTTCACGATGTTCGCGCCAGTCGTCTGGCTGGTGATGTCTTCCTTCAAGACCGAAGCGGCGATCGCACAATTCCCGCCCACCTTCTTGCCCTATACCCAAAAAACGGTACAGGTTGCGGGCCACGATAAGCCGCTACCGCTCTTCCAGGTCACCTTCGAAGACGGCTCTCGGAAGGAGATGGCACAAATCAATCGCATCGGCACCATGGCCAATATGGTTGACCCGGCCGCTCCGCAAGAGCGTGTGCGTGTCAACATCAACCAGCGCGAGCCGGTCCAAGAGATCCGATTCGCATGGAACAACTACAGCGACCTGTTCCAGAAGTTCACTTTTGGCACTTACCTCTGGAACAGCGTTTTCATCACTGTAGTGGCCACCATACTGACGCTGCTGTTCAATTCAATGGCGGCCTTTGCCTTGTCAAAGTACCGATTCAAAGGCCAGAAAGCAGTCTTCCTGATCATCATCGCGACCTTGATGATTCCGCCGACCATCATCCTGGTACCGGTCTTTCTCGTGATCAATCAGGTCGGTCTGCTCAACAGTCTGTGGGGCGTGATCCTTCCGGCCGTGGCCACACCGACCGGCGTTTTTCTTTTAAGACAGTACATGCTGACCATCCCGGATGAACTTCTGGAGGCCGCTCGGATGGACCATGCCAGCGAGTGGCGTATCTACTGGCGGATCATCTTGCCCCTGTCGGCGCCCGCATTGGCCGTATTGGCGATCTTTTCGGTCATGTGGCGATGGAATGATTTCTTGCTGCCACTGATCGTGTTGTCACAAAATGAATTTTTTACGCTGCAGTTGGCGCTCAACTCCTTCCAGGGTGAACTCAACACCCAATGGCACTATCTGCTGGCGATGACGGTCATCACGCTGCTGCCGGTCACCCTGGTGTTTGCCTTCCTGCAGCGCTACATCACCACCGGCATTGCCAGCGCCGGCGTCAAGTAACCACCTTATCGGCAAAACCCATCGTGGCCACTCTCGAACTGCAATCGATCGACAAGACCTTTGACCAGACGGAAGTCATCCGGCAAGTGAGCCTTCAGGTCAACGATGGCGAATTTGTCGTGTTTGTCGGGCCCTCCGGATGCGGCAAATCCACGCTGCTCCGATTGATCGCGGGGCTGGATGAGCCGACCGCCGGCACCATTCTGATCGACGCAAATCCAGTCAACCACATCGGGGCGGCCGATCGGGGTTGCGCCATGGTGTTTCAGTCTTACGCGCTCTACCCGCACATGACCGTGTATGCCAACATGGCTTTTGGTCTGGAAAATGCGAAGGTGGCGCGCGAAGAAATCGAGCGCCGTGTCCAGGAGGCGGCGACCATGCTGCGCCTGCAAGACTTGCTGGCCCGGCGGCCGACCCAGCTCTCCGGCGGACAACGGCAGCGGGTGGCCATCGGCCGTGCCATCGTTCGCGACCCCAAACTTTTCCTCTTCGACGAACCTCTGTCCAATCTCGATGCCGAGCTGCGTGTTTCGATGCGAGCCGAACTTCGCGATCTACACCGGCGGCTGGGCGCCACCATGATCTATGTCACGCATGATCAGGTGGAGGCCATGACGATGGCCGACAAAATCGTGGTGCTGAGGGCAGGCCGCGTCGAGCAGGTCGGTCCTCCGAAACTCCTCTATGAAAAGCCCTGCAACACCTTCGTGGCCGGCTTTATCGGCAGCCCTCGAATGAATTTCCTACCGATCGCTGCGGCACGCGGCCTCGCCCAGCCGACGAATGCTTTGCCCCCTGGTGTCGAGCTCGTCGGGATACGGCCCGAACATTGGCTCGCCTGTGAGGCGGGCCGAGGGCTTGCGGTGCGCATCGAAAGCTCTGAATACCTGGGGGCGCAGCGTCTGGTTCGGGGGCGGCTGATCGACAGTACCCCCATCGAGTGGCTGACATCGGCCGAGTCCGATCTTTCTGATGGAGGCCTTCTGCACCTGAGTGCACCGCCACAGCATCTGCATGCCTTTGATGCGCAAGGCCACCGCGTCGGCCTCGGTGTGGCATGACGCCCATCCGGTCCGCCGGTTGGCAATTGCATCCGGGGGCCGCCGGTAGCGATGCACAGGCCGATCTTTCGCAGGACGGGGCGCTTCAATTGGTTTTTCTCTCCCCCGCGCTGGCTCGCGTGACCTGGGTGCCGGCTGGAGGGTACAGGCAACCACGCACCTGGGCCATTGCCCCAAGACCGCATGAAGACGTCCCCTGGGAGGGTCGACCGCGGGAAAGTCTGGAGGGGTTCTCGAGGCCGACGGTCACGATACACCGTCCAGACACAGTGAGCGCGGGCCGTCTGGCGGCACGGCTTCTGGGAGGCCCAGACGCAGCCGTGCGGGTCATTTGGTCGGACACATTGACCGGCCAGACGATCCTGGAGGACCGAGTGACCAGCGCTTACCTGCGGGAGCATCGCACCGGGCTGATTCGACACAGCGTCACCCGAGACCCCAAAGAACGGTTCTACGGCCTTGGCGACAAAACCGGACCGCTGAACCTGCACGGCCGGCGCCTGCGATGCATGGGTCAGGACTCGATTGGCTACAACGCGCAAAACGGTGATCCGCTCTACAAGCATTGGCCCTTCATCATGACCCGAACCGCGGAGGGCCTGTGGGTCGGCACCTACTACGACACGCTGTCGACCTGCGTTTTTGATCTGGGTTGCGAGCACGACAACTACCACGGTCTGTTTCGCAGTGTCGACATCGATGATGGCGATCTGGACTATTACCTGATGCTGGGTGCCACACCCGCGGAGGTGGTGGCGCAATTTGTTCAACTCATTGGCGGCACCCACCTGCCACCGCGCTGGACTCTGGGCTATGCCCAAACCGCCATGGGCCTGGCCGATGCACCGGACGCTCAAGAAAAACTATCGGAGTTCATCGACGAATGTCAGCGCCGCCAGGTTCCGATCTCCTCCTTTCACTACGGGTCCGGCTACTCCAGTCGGGGTAAACGGCGGTATGTCTTCACCTGGAATGCCGAGAAGTTTCCAGACCCCCGCGGGATCAACGCGAAATTCCATGCGGCAGGCATGAAGCTGGTGGCCAATCTGAAACCTTGCCTGCTGGACGATCACCCGGCCTACGCTGACCTGGCCGCCGAACATGCCTTTATTGAACACGCCAACACAGCCACCCCGGTGCTAGAGCCTTATTGGGATGGGCAAGGGTCCCATCTGGATTTCACCAAACCCCAAGCTGTCATCTGGTGGCAGCAGCAACTGCGCGAGCAAATTCTCGAGATGGGAATCGAGGCGGGCTGGAACGACAACAACGAATATGCGATTGCTGCCGAAGATGCCTACAGCGCAGGCTGGGGTCAAGCCCTGCCCATCCATCGCAGCCGGCCCCTGCATGCCCTGCTGATGACCCGCGCCACTGTAGAGGCTCAGCGGGCCTACCTGCCCGGGTCGGGGCCCGCTGACCCTGTATTTACCGTAACGCGCGCCGGTCCGCCAGGCATCCAGCGTTACGCCCAGACCTGGTCAGGCGACAACACCACCAGCTGGGAAACGCTCAAGTGGAACATCCGGACCGGCTTGCAAATGAGCCTGTCTGGCATGTTCAATGTGGGGCACGATGTCGGGGGATTTTTTGGCCCTTTGCCGGGCCCTGAGCTGTTCCTCCGTTGGGTCCAGGCCTGCGCGCTCAATCCGCGCATGGTGATGAATTCCTGGAAAGCCAACAACACCAGCAATCTGCCGTGGATGCACCCGGAAGTGGCGAAGGAGGTCACGGCTGCGATCAAGCTACGTTATCAGCTCATGCCTTATCTGTGGGCCTGTGTGCAGGCATCTTGCAGAGAGCATGTGCCCATCATTCGCCCGACCTTCTTCAATTTTCCCGACGATATGCACTGCCTGGAAGATTGCGACGACTTCATGCTCGGGGAACACCTGCTGGTTGCCCCGGTGGTCGATGAAGGCGCCCGCCAGCGATCGGTTTATCTGCCCCGACTGCCTCAAGGGCAGAAATGGTTCGATTTCTACACCCAGGACGCCTTTGAATCAGGCCGAATCCATACCGTGCCCGCCCCCCTGCAGCACCTGCCTCTGTTTGTGAGGCAGGGGGCCAAAATAGAACTCGCCTCACCCCGGCCGGGCCAGACAGCCCGTCACGACGACCCGGTCACAGAGGTCCGCTGCTTCTGACCGGCCGCCTGCAGCCAGCGATCGCCGCCCCGTGACCGGCGACTTCTGTCCAGGTCATTCGTAGAGAGACAGCGCCAGTGAGGCCCCCTGGAGCGCTGGCGAGACCGGCGCGTCAATCAACCAGGTGGGAATGCCCTCCAGATACGCCCTGAATCGCCCCTTGGCTTCAAAACGCGCCCGAAAAGGCGACCGTATAAACCGGTCTTTCATACGCGGGACGATGCCGCCCCCCAAGTAGAGGCCGCCTCGCGCGCCAAGCGTCAGCGCGAGATCGCCGGCAACCGACCCCAAAAAAGCGCAGAACAACTCCAGGGTGTCGCTGGCCAGCGATGGGCCCTCCCGCAAGCCTTGCTCCATGACGTGGGCAGGCGCAGTGATCTCCGCGCTGGGCAGGCCGCGCACCCGCGACAGGGCGTGGTAGAGATCCACCAGGCCAGCCCCCGAGAGGGCCCGCTCGGCCGAGGCGTGGCCATAACGCAGTTGTAACTGTTCCAGGACCGCAAACTCCTCTGCCGTACTTGGGCTGAGGCTGACGTGCCCGCCCTCACCCACCATCGGCACCCACCGCGACGTGCCCGGAACTGGCAGCAGCCCCGAAACGCCCAGTCCCGTACCCGGTCCGATCAGTCCGATGGCCGCACCCTCCGAGGCCTGCGACACAGCGCCCACGGGCACCTTGACCGAGGCCTCGAGATGAGGAAGCGCCAGCGCCAGAGCGGTGAAATCATTGAGCACCAAAAGTCGCTGCCACCCCATCTGGGCCCGTATCTGGTGGATGGAAAAACGCCAATGGTGATTGGTCATGGCCACCGCGTCCCCGGAAACCGGGTTGGCCATGCCCAGAGCGGCACACTGGGGCCGTCTGAGCTTGGTGAAATCAAGGTAGCTCTCGAGGGCCGCCAAAAGGTCCGGGTACTCAGAGACGGGGAGCACCCGAACCTGTTCGATGTCTGCACCGGCCTGGCCCTGCCAGCCAAAGCGTGCGTTGGTGCCGCCGATATCTCCCAACAAGCGGGGCCAGGCCGCAGGGGCGGAATATGAGGGGGAGTCGGAGAGAAACATGGTTCGCGTCAGTGCCGCAATGGCCCCGGCATCAAGGCAGAGAAGGTCAAGGCTCAGGAGCGGGCTGGTCTTGAAACCCCTGATTATGGCTGTGCACAAAGCCCACTTGCCAGCCTGATTCGGCGCCGAGATGAGTCGGCCAACGGAGCCCGCCCGCGCCGCTAAGCCCCCCGAAAAAACGCCCGCGCCCTGTGCAGCAACTCGGGCACCCGCCAGAGCAGCCAGAGCAGCATCAGCAAATTGCCAAGGCTCAACCAGAAGAAGAGGCCCGGCAAGGAAACGCCGGCCATCAGAAGGGCCGCGCAGATCAAGGCGCTGGCCACCATGTAAAGGGCGTTGAGGATATTGTTGGCGGCGATGATGCGCGAGCGATGGCTGGCCCGACTGCGCACCTGGATCAAGGCATACATGGGAACGCTGAACAGTCCTGCGCTCAGACTGAGCAGGCCCAAATCCAGCAGGATCCGCCAATGGGCCGGCTGAGCCAGGAAGGCCGCGACATCCATCATCGGCGCGGCGGGCAGGCTACGCGTGGCCAGCCAGAAGTCGATCGTGAAGAGGCTCATGCCCAGCGCGCCCAAGGGCACCAGACCGATCTCAACTCGACCCCGGCTCAAACGTTCACACAGCAGGGAGCCTGCGCCAATGCCTAGAGAAAACACCACCAGCAGCAGCGAGGCCACCTGTTCATTGCCGCGCAGCACCTCCTTGGCCAGCACCGGGAACTGACTGAGGAACACCGCGCCAAAAAACCACAGCCAGCTGATGCCCAGGAGCATATTCCAGCTCACCCCATCCTCCCTCGCCAAGCGCAGGTTGCGCGCCGTTTCCGTCCAAGGGTTCCAGTTGATCTGCAGCTGCGGATCGGTCGCGGGCAAGGCCTCCATACGCCCAGCGCTCCAGCGGCCGAGCACCGCCAGCACAAGGCAGCCGATGGCTACTGCCTCGGGGCCCAGGCCCGGCAGCGCAATCAAAAGGCCTCCGGTGAGATTGCCCAGCAAGATAGCCACGAACGTGCCCGATTCCACCAGAGCATTTCCACCGACCAATTCGCGCTCGGCCAGCACCTGGGGCAGCAGAGCGTACTTGGCCGGCCCGAACAGGGTCGAATGCAGCCCCATCAGAAAAGTGCAAGCCAGCAGGACCGCCACCTGCACATCCGGGGCATCAATCACCAAAGCGCAAGCAGCCACCGCCATGATGGCGATTTCCAGATTCTTAACCGACCGGATGATCCGGGTTTTCTCAAATCGGTCGCCCATCTGTCCCGATGTCGCCGAAAACAGCACGAAAGGCAAGATGAACAGCGCGCCAATCACCAGCCCAGCCAGAGCAGGCGGCAGCCAGCTCACCTGCAACTGGTAGGTCACTAGGACCGTGAGGGCAAACTTGAACAGGTTGTCGTTGGCGGCACCGGCGAACTGCGTCCAAAAAAAAGGGGCGAACCGGCGCTGACGCAGCAGGTCAAACTGATTGGGTGGGGCAGGGCTCATGAGGACAGCCTCCAGGCGGGCAAAGCATCAGCTTAGCAGTAGGTGCTTGCCCCTCATGGGCCTGCAAACCCGCCCGCCAACTCCCGCCGAAGCAGCTCAACCAGCGCCGCGACCGCGCGCGGCACATGCGGCGTGTAAGGGCGTATGGCGTAAATGGTTTCGGCAAAGGCGCCCACCGGTCGCCAACCAGGCAGCACCCGGACCAGCTTGCCTTGCTGCAGCGCCAGCTGGGCGCTGAAGTCCGGCATGAGCGCAATGCCGGCTCCGGTCAAGGCGGCCTCGCGCAAGGCCTCGCTGTTGTTGGCCGCAAACTGACCGGTGACTGGCACCGTCACGCGCTGACCGCCTTGGCTGGCCGTTTGCCGCTCGAAGGTCCAGGCGGGACTTTCCTGCGAGCGCGGGTAGAAAAGGCAGTTATGGGCCTGCAGATCCACCGGCTTGCGCGGCAATCCCCTGCGCCGCAGATAGCTGCGCGTGGCCACCAGAACCGACTGGGTACGGCACAGAGGCCAGGCCACATGGGTGTCGGGGGCGCGCTCGGTGTGACGTATGGCCAGATCGAAACCTTCGCTGGCCAGCGTACTGATCCGATCCGACAGATCCATCTCGATCCGGACCTCGGGATGGTCCCTGAGAAACTGGGCCAGCAGGGGAACCAACTGCTGACGAGCCAGCGCCACCGGCGCGGTCAGCCGAATCAGGCCGCTGGGCTGCTCGGCACGGTCACGGACCCGGGCAAAACTGCTCTCGATCTGCTCGAAGGCAGCACGGGTGTCGTCCACCAAGCGCTGCCCCGCCTCGGTCAGACGCACGCTGCGGGTGGTGCGCTGGACCAAAGCCACACGCGCAGCCCGCTCAAGCTCTGCAATGCGCTGGCTCATAGCGGCCTTGCTCACCCCCAGCCGGGCGGCAGCAGCGGTGAAGCTGCCCTGTTGAGCCAGGGCGCTCAGCCAATACAGATGGCCCCAGAGGGCTGTGATTTTTTGCGAATCCATCGCTTGATTGTTCACTAAATTAAACAATCCGTTCAAGGCTGGGCTCTTGTGACCGCACACTCGTCTGCCTAGACTCAGGTAAATCAAAGACGCGCGCTCAAACCACCCAGCTGCGCAGTCCAGCGCGACCCGCCAACCCAAAAATACCTCGGAGACTTCATGAGCGTTACATCCATCGACCACTACCTTGCGGGCCAGCGCAGCGCGGGCCAGTCTGAGCGCAGCCAGAATGTGACCAACCCGGCCACCGGCACGGTCACCGCACGCGTGCGCCTGGGCAACGCGGCCGATGTGGGGGCTGCCGTTGCTGCCGCACGGGGCGCCTTCCCGGCCTGGGCCGACACGCCGCCGCTGCGGCGCGCCAGGGTGATGTTCAAGTTCCTTGAGCTCCTCAATGCCCATCGCGACACGCTGGCCCACATGATCACAGCCGAACACGGCAAGGTGTTCACCGATGCGCAGGGAGAAGTCACCCGCGGCATAGAGATCGTCGAGTTCGCCTGTGGCATCCCGCAACTGCTCAAGGGAGATTTCACCGACCAGGTTTCCACCGGCATCGATAACTGGACCCTGCGACAGCCCCTGGGGGTGGTGGCCGGCATCACGCCCTTCAACTTTCCGGTGATGGTGCCGATGTGGATGTTCCCGCTGGCCATCGCAGCGGGCAACACCTTTGTGCTCAAGCCCAGCCCCCTGGACCCCAGCCCCAGCCTGTTCATGGCCGATCTGCTCAAGCAGGCCGGCCTGCCCGACGGCGTCTTCAATGTGGTGCAGGGCGACAAGGAGGCGGTTGATGCACTCTTGGCGCATCCGGATGTGCAGGCCATCAGCTTTGTCGGCTCAACGCCCATTGCCAATGCCATCTACGAAACCGGCGCGCGTCATGGCAAGCGGGTGCAAGCCCTCGGCGGCGCCAAGAATCATATGGTGGTCATGCCCGATGCCGACCTCGATCAGGCCGTTGATGCGCTGATCGGCAGTGCCTATGGTTCGGCGGGCGAGCGGTGTATGGCCATCAGCGTGGCGGTGCTGGTGGGCGATGTGGGCGACAAAATCATGCCCAAGCTGGTCGAGCGCACCCAAGCCCTGAAAGTGCTCGATGGCAAAAACCTGGCCGCTGAAATGGGCCCGATCGTGACCGAGGCGGCGCGCCAGCGCATCCGCAGCTCTATCGACGCCGGCGTGGCCGAGGGCGCTCAGCTGCGGGTCGATGGCCGGCAATTCGACGGCGCCCGCGCTGGCACCGGCTGCGAGGCCGGCTTCTGGCTCGGCGGCACCCTGTTCGACCACGTCAGCACCGACATGAAAATTTACAAGGAAGAAATCTTCGGGCCGGTGCTCTCATGCGTGCGGGTGCCTGACTTTGCCCGAGCGGTGCAGATCATCAACGATCACGAGTTTGGTAACGGCGTGAGTTGCTTTACCCGCGACGGGAACATTGCACGGGAATTTGCGCGGCGCATTCAGGTGGGCATGGTCGGCATCAATGTGCCGATTCCGGTACCCATGGCCTGGCAGGGGTTCGGCGGCTTCAAGCGCAGTCTTTTTGGCGACATGCATGCTTACGGGGAAGAGGGTGTGCGCTTCTACACCAAGCAAAAATCGATCATGCAGCGCTGGCCGGAAAGCACGCCCAAGGGGGCTGAATTCGTGATGCCCACGGCCCGCTGAAATCGGCCGAATCCGCCCCCGCCACGTATTTGGCCCGTCCGAGGGACAATAGAGGGTTTTGAACGGGTGGGCCCAATCCGCCCCGAAAAGAAAGCGTACAGATGCACCGGGCCAGCGCCCGGCTGCAAACCCAACAAGGAGAGCCCCATGCTGATAGGCGTTCCCGCAGAGATTGTGGCGGGCGAGACGCGCGTCGCGGTGACCCCCGAGACCGCCAAAAAACTCATGTCCCAGGGCCACACGGTGCGTATTCAGTCCGGTGCCGGGGTGGCGGCCAGCGCCCCAGATGCGGCCTATGCGGCCGTGGGCGCCCAGATCACCGATGCTGCCGGCGCCTACGCCGCCGACATTGTGCTCAAGGTGCGCTGCCCACAGCCCTCGGAGCAACCGCTGCTCAAAAGCGGCGGGGTGCTCATCGGCATGCTCAACCCCTTTGACCGCGAAGGGCTGGACCGGCTGGCCCAAGCCGGGGTGACCGGCTTTGCGCTGGAGGCGGCGCCCCGCACCAGCCGGGCCCAGAGCATGGACGTGCTGTCCTCGCAAGCCAATATCGCGGGCTATAAGGCGGTGATGATGGCCGCCGAACGCTACCAGCGTTTCTTCCCGATGCTGATGACTGCAGCAGGTACGGTCAAGGCCGCGCGCGTAGTGATTTTGGGCGTGGGTGTGGCGGGGCTGCAGGCCATTGCCACGGCCAAGCGCCTGGGCGCCGTCATTGAAGCTTCCGACGTGCGTCCAAGCGTGAAGGAGCAGGTGGAGTCACTGGGTGCCAAATTCATTGATGTGCCCTATGAAACCCAGGAGGAAAAAGACGCGGCCGAAGGGGTGGGCGGCTACGCCCGGCCCATGCCGCCGAGCTGGCTGGAGCGCCAGAAACTCGAGGTGGCCAAGCGCGTCGCCCAGGCCGATGTGGTGATCACCACCGCCCTGATCCCCGGCCGGCCAGCCCCGGTACTGGTGACCGAAGACATGGTCAAGTCGATGAAGCCCGGCAGCGTGATCGTTGACCTGGCCGCGCCCCAGGGCGGCAACTGCCCGCTGACCCAGCCCGGCCAGAGCGTCACCGCGCACGGCGTGGTGATCGTCGGTGAAACCAATGTACCCGCGCTGGTGGCCGCCGACGCCAGCGCCCTGTATGCACGCAACCTGCTGGACTTCATGAAGCTCATCGTCAGCAAGGAAGGTGCGCTTCACATCGACATGCAGGACGACATCGTTGCCGCCTGCCTGATGACCCAGGGTGGCCAGGTGCTGCGCGCCTGACCCCGATGCTTTGAAAAGGCCCCACGCCATGGAACTCGTCAACCCCACCATCACCAACCTCATCATCTTCGTGCTGGCCATCTATGTCGGCTACCACGTGGTCTGGAACGTCACACCGGCCCTGCACACCCCGCTGATGGCTGTCACCAACGCGGTCTCGGCCATTGTCATCGTCGGCGCCATGCTGGCAGCGGCCATGACCGAAACCGCCCTGGGCCAGACCATGGGCGTGCTGGCTGTGGCCCTGGCGGCCGTCAATGTATTTGGGGGCTTTCTGGTCACCCGGCGCATGCTGGAGATGTTCAAAAAGAAAGACAAGAAGACGGGAGAGCACAAATGAGCATGAACCTCGTTACGCTGCTCTACCTGGTCGCCAGCGTCTGCTTCATCCAGGCCCTCAAGGGCCTGTCGCATCCAACCACCTCGATCCGCGGCAATCTCTTCGGCATGGCCGGCATGGCCATCGCTGTGCTCACCACGGCTGCGCTGATTGTCGAGCTCTCGGGTCAAGCCTCGGGTCTGGGCTATGTGCTGCTGGGCCTGGTGATCGGGGGTGCCGCCGGCACCCTGATGGCGCAGCGGGTCGAAATGACCAAGATGCCCGAGCTGGTGGCCTTCATGCACAGCATGATCGGTCTGGCCGCCGTGTTCATCGCGGTTGCCGCAGTGGTGGAACCGGCCGCTTTCGGCATAGTGGCCAAAGGGGGCGGCACCGCCGATATTCCCTACGGCAACCGGCTCGAACTGTTCCTGGGCGCAGCGATCGGAGCGATCACCTTCAGCGGCTCGGTGATTGCCTTTGGCAAGCTTTCGGGCAAGTACAAGTTCCGGCTGTTCCAGGGTGCGCCGGTGGTGTTCTCGGGCCAGCACACACTCAACTTGGTGCTGGGCCTGGCCACGGTCGCCCTGGGTGTGTTCTTCATGTTCACCGGCAACTGGGACGCCTTTTTGGTCCTGCTGCTGCTGTCCTTCGTGCTGGGCGTGCTCATCATCATCCCGATTGGGGGGGCCGATATGCCGGTGGTGGTGTCCATGCTCAACAGCTACTCGGGCTGGGCCGCCGCCGGCATCGGCTTTAGCCTGAACAACAGCATGCTGATCGTGGCCGGCTCGCTGGTGGGCTCATCCGGCGCCATCCTGAGCTACATCATGTGCAAGGCCATGAACCGCTCCTTTTTCAATGTGATCCTGGGCGGTTTTGGCGGCGACGGTGGCAGCGCAGCCCAAGGGGGCGGCGTACAGCGCAGCGCCAAGAGCGGCTCGGCCGACGATGCAGCCTTCATCATGAGCAATGCCGAAAGCGTGATCATCGTGCCCGGCTACGGCTTGGCCGTCGCGCGGGCGCAGCACGCGGTCAAGGAACTGGCGCAGAAACTCACCGAGAAAGGGGTGACGGTCAAATATGCGATTCATCCGGTGGCCGGTCGCATGCCGGGCCACATGAATGTGCTGCTGGCCGAGGCCGAAGTGCCCTACGACCAGGTGTTCGAGATGGAGGACATCAACGCCGAATTCAGCCAGGCCGATGTGGCCATCATCCTGGGGGCCAACGATGTGGTCAACCCGGCCGCACATGTCAAAGGCAGTCCGATTTACGGCATGCCCATTCTTGAAGCCTACAAGGCCAAGACCGTCATTGTGAACAAGCGTTCCATGGCCGCCGGCTACGCGGGTCTGGACAATGAATTGTTTTATATGGATAAAACCATGATGGTTTTCGGCGACGCGAAGAAAGTGATTGAAGATATCGGCAAAGCCATCGAATAATCGCGGTCTGCGCCGCCTCCGGCGGGCAGGCCGGGCGGCCGTCCGGTTCAGCCGGGGGAGGCAAGTCCAAAAATCAGACCGGAGACCTCCGCATGACCGCATCCCCGATGGCCCGCCCCTGGCTGCAGGCCTATCCGCCCGGCGTACCCGCCGATATCGACGCCTCCCAATACCGCTCCCTGGTGGCCCTGCTCGAAGAGGGCTTCCAGAAGCACAGTGAGAAGGTCGCCTACAGCTTCCTGGGCAAGGAGTTTCGCTTCGGCTACATCGACAGCCTGTCGCGGGCCTTCGCCGCCTATCTACAAGGCCTGGGTTTGACCAAGGGCGACCGCGTGGCCCTGATGATGCCCAATGTGCCGCAATACCCGGTAGCTGTGGCTGGCATCTTGCGTGCGGGCTATGTGGTGGTCAACGTTAACCCGCTCTACACCGCGCGCGAGCTCGAGCATCAGCTCAAGGACTCGGGGGCCAAGGCCATCGTCATCCTTGAAAATTTTGCAGCCACCCTGGAGGCCTGCATCGGCAACACCCCAGTGCGACATGTGGTGCTGGCCGCCATGGGCGACCGACTGGGTTTCGTCAAGGGGGCGCTGGTCAACTACGTGGTACGCAAGGTCAAGAAACTGGTGCCCGCCTTCCAGCTGTCGCAGGCGGTGCGTTTCAATGATGCGGTGGCCCTGGGTGCGCGTGCGCCCATGCAGACGCCCGAACTGAACCCCGATGACGTGGCCGTCCTGCAATACACCGGCGGTACCACCGGGGTCTCAAAGGGTGCGGTGCTCTTGCATCGCAACATCATCGCCAACCTTCTGCAGTCCGAAGCCTGGAATGCACCGGCCATGGCCACCCTGGCCCCGGGTGAGCAACCCACCTATGTATGCGCCCTGCCGCTCTATCACATCTTCGCCTTTACGGTGAACATGATGCTGGGCATGCGTTCGGGGGCCAAAAACATTCTCATTCCCAATCCACGGGACCTGCCGGCCGTGCTCAAAGAACTGGCCCAGCACCGCATTCACAGCTTTCCGGCCGTCAGCACCCTGTTCAACGGGCTGGCCAACCATCCGGACTTTGGCAAGGTGGACTGGTCGCACCTGAAGGTCTCGCTCGGCGGCGGCATGGCGGTGCAAAGTGCGGTGGCCAAGCTGTGGCTGGAGAAAACCGGCTGCCCGATCTGCGAGGGCTATGGCCTATCGGAAACCTCGCCCTCGGCCAGTTGCAACCCGGTCACCAACCGCCATTTCACCGGCACGATCGGGGTACCGATTCCCAGCACCTGGTTCAAGCTGCTCGACGACGAGGGCAACGAGGTGCCGCCTGGCCAACCCGGAGAAATCGCCATCAAGGGCCCGCAGGTCATGGCCGGCTACTGGCAGCGGCCCGATGAAACCGCACGCGTCATGACCGCCGATGGCTATTTCCGCTCCGGCGACATCGGCACGGTGGACGAGAACGGCTTTTTCAAGATCGTCGATCGCAAGAAGGACATGATTCTGGTCAGCGGCTTCAATGTCTACCCCAACGAGATCGAGGACGTGGTGGGTACCCTGCCCGGCGTACTCGAGGTGGCCTGTGTAGGCGTGCCCGATGACAAGCAGGGTGAGGCGGTCAAGCTGGTCATCGTCAAGAGGGACCCGTCGCTGACCGAGGAGCAGGTGCGCGAACACTGCCGCGCCAACCTCACCGGCTACAAGCAGCCCAAGGTGGTGGAGTTCCGCGCCGATCTGCCCAAAACACCGGTGGGCAAAATCCTGCGGCGTGAGTTGCGCGACCCCACACCCTAAGCCTGCCCCGGGCAGCGGACCTGACTTTTGCGGAGCCGAGTCATGAGCCTACATCGACGTCTGTTTCTGGCCGCTGGCGCCAGCGTGGCCGCACCGACCGTCTGGTCGCAAGCCGGACAGGCCCATCACGGCGGTCACGCGACCCCGGCCCAACTGCCGGTGGCGCCACCATCGACGGAGCCCTACGCACGACTGCGCGACGGTCAGCCGCATCACCTCACGCCTGACCAAACCGCACAGCGGTCCTTCCAAAGCCCGGCTCCCGCCGGTCCGCCAGGGCGCTGGGTCGCGCGCGCAGCGCTGCCCATCCCGCGCAGCGAAATGGCCTGGGCGACCGAATGGGCCGGCCGCATGCATGTGATTGGTGGCTACGGCGAAGGGCGGGTGGACCGCGGCTACCACCATGTCTACGAGCCGAGCACCGACACCTGGTTCAATGCTGCAGCGCTGCCGCGCGGGGCCAACCATGTGGCTGTAGTGGCCGACAGAGGGCGAATCTACGCCTTCGGGGGCTTCATCGAGCAAAACCGCAATCCGGACACCCATGCCTATGCCTACGACGTGGCCAGCAACCAGTGGACAAGCCTCGCTCCGCTGCCGCGGCCCCGGGGCGCGGCAGCGGCGGTGGTGCTGGGCGGGCTGATCCATCTCATTGGAGGGGCGGGTGCGCCCACCGACGAGCGGGCCAGCGTCGGCTGGCATGAGGTCTACGACCCGCAGACCGACCGCTGGAGCCGGCGCAAGGCGCTGCCCGGCGCGCGCGATCATGTGGGCTGTGTGG